>CAIVGO010000597.1 GCA_903905445.1 uncultured Bacteroidota bacterium | reverse complement strand
GAAAGTTTTACATCCGTACCATCGGCTTCATCACCGCCCAGGATTAGGCGCCAGCGTTTCAAAGTTGCTTCATGCATGTTTTAGTCCAAGTAGTTTTGCGGTAAATGGAAGAACTAATTCGGCCAAAGCCGGATCGAAACGCGCGTCAGATGCTTCCGTATTGTTTGATTCAGC
Source organism: uncultured Bacteroidota bacterium (assembly GCA_903905445.1). Taxonomy (GTDB): domain Bacteria; phylum Bacteroidota; class Bacteroidia; order Chitinophagales; family Saprospiraceae; genus M3007. The sequence goes on along the minus strand of CAIVGO010000597.1, from coordinate 9,327 downwards.
AACTAAAATGGTGCCTTTTTTTGCTTTTTCACCTAATTTTTTGCGTTCTCCGGTTTCAAAGCGCGAAAAAGTACGGCGCATAATAGGCATCAATTGTACAAAAGCATCTTCGCTTAATTCGGCTACCCATTGGTGTAGTAAGTTCCAAAGCACATCATCGTACAATAAAATCATGCCGCTGCCTTTTAGGAAACCTTCTAACCAGGCCGCTGAAAATGTAGGTAAATGGCCATAGGAAAGGGCCAAATGCACCTGTCGTGCGGTTTCACTCCGTTCTATTTTATGGGCGTCAAACAACAAACGGCAGGTACAACCCGCAATAATTGGCGGAATGCCATCTTTTTCGGCAATTTTCATTAAACTATCCTGCCATTGTTCTGACAGGTCGGCCCGCTCCAATACACGCAATGCATCATTGACTTTGCGAATAAGGTCAAACATTTTTTGCGCGGTTTCATCGTCCAATCCGTACGTAGCATTGGGTAATCCGATACAAATACGCACCACCAAGCCATCCACCAATTTATTGACGGACTCCAAATCCGATTTGCGCACATTTCCGTACCGGCCCAATTCAGCAAGCGGGATTAAGGCGGACATTAATTCTGCAATATCTGATGAAACAGTGGCTTGCTGATTAATATGGTAGAGTAAATCTTCAATCACCGCAAACAGTTCGGCAGGGATTGCCTGGCTGATCATGCCGGATAACTCGCTGATTACCAGGCTGCGCTTTGCCTTGTCCTGTAAAAAATTCGTAGCCGCCAGTTCCACCGTATTGCCCCAAATACCCATTTCAATCAGGGAAATAAGCATCTCCGGATTCCAGTTGAGTTCCCAAACTTCCTTAAAAGTACCTTTGGAGTTCCTCGAAATCGGCTGCGCCCAGGAAATGCCTAGTACTTGAAGGCGATAGAAGAAAATGGAGCGTTTTAAGTCATTTTCATCGCGCAGGTTCAGGGCCTTTTCTTTCTTTTCAGCCGATAGGGGTATTCTTAGTTTCCGCACGATATCCTCAAAATCGGCTTGAAGGGGTAATTTTGGCAAACCTTCCGGGACATTTCCCAATACATTCCCTACAATGAGTTCTTTATGAACGAGTTCCAATAAAATGGTATCGCCCATACACATCACCGTGGTGGTTGCTTCGTTCATTTCAATCAAACCCGGCCTGGACAAATTGCGCAAGGCTGCCAATGATTGCGTAAGACGGAATGCTTCAATCACATGCGCGGTTGAAATGTCCATCTTTTTATCCCGAAACAAATGGGCCACTTTGGTCAGCCAGCGTTGTCCTTCATCGTTGGGGTGCTCCCATAAATGGTGGTACCAACCTGGGGAGGTAATCCCTGCACCATATCCGCTGGCAAAAGAGAGTCGATTGTTTGTCCAGGGCACCCAGGTGGCTTTTACCTTGATTTTACTTTTGGGCAGTTTTTTTAATATTTGGGCATGGGCTTTTTCGGTGGATTTTAAATCAAGCAACGCTGGAGCGTGCCAAGCGCCACATACCACTACAATATTTTGGTAAAGTTCATTTTGCGCTTTTCGAATGATTTGCGCCATGTAAGCTTCACGGTGTGTATTTTCGGCATCCATGGAAGAAGCAATACCGGCATTTCGCAAGGTTTTCATCATCAAAAGCACCGCCTCAAAATGGGTGGCCGGTTGGTCTGCGTGATATTGTTGCTCAAACTGATGCTCCCACCACAATTCCGAATTTTTATATCCGGCAATATGGGCAAAATGGGCAATAGGGTCGCGGGGCGTCGGCATAAAATCGACAAAATCAGCGGCTTCGTCAGTTTCTGGATCGGGTGTCACTTCTGCATCTGGTGGCGGTTCGGCATAGCGCATTTGCCAGGCAATACTTAAAGGCAAATCCATCATGCGCACCGGAATTTTATGCTGATGGGCGTATTGCATGGCCTGCCATTCAGGAGAAAATTCCGAAAACGGATAAAAAGCGGCCCTTTGAGGCAGCGCTTCATCATAACACAAAGCAGCTACCGGTGGCCGCAAATCCGCTGTCCCAATCCATTGCACCACCGTGTCCATCTCTGGCGGACCTTCCACCAGGATTATGTCCGGCTGGATTTGTTGCAGCATGGCGCGCACATTTTTGGCCGAACCAACCCCGTGATGTCGAATGCCTAAAAGGTGAATTGCCATGGTTTAAATATTGATCTCTTTGCAGGCGCGGTACAAATCTTTCCAACCTTCGCGGGTTTTTAAAATGGTTTCGAGGTACTCATTCCAAACCAACTTGTCTTGAACCGGGTCTTTTACCACCGAACCTACTAATCCAGCCGCTAAATCAGCGGCATTGAGTCGGCCATCGCCAAAATGTGCTGCGAGTGCTACCCCACTGTTTACCACCGAAATGGCTTCTGCTGTGCTCATGGCACCACTGGGCATTTTAATTTTGGTTTTTCCATCGGCAGTAACACCCGAACGCAACTCCCTGAAAATGGTTACAATCCGTTGAATTTCCTGTAAAGCTGGCACTTCAGCGGGTATTTGATAGGTCTTCGCCAAACTGGCTGAACGTTGTTGGACAATGGTTACTTCCTCCTCCACTGTATCCGGTGTGGGTAGAATAACCGTATTAAACCGTCGTTTCAAAGCGCCAGAAAGTTCGTTTACGCCTTTGTCGCGGTTATTGGCCGTAGCGATTACATTGAAACCTTCCACGGCTTGAATTTCCATGTTCAATTCGGGTACGGGCATGGTTTTTTCGGATAAAATGGTAATCAGCGTATCCTGCACATCTGAGCCGATTCGGGTAAGTTCTTCCAAACGAGCAATTTTGCCATCCTGCATGGCGCGCATCATGGGCGTTTCCACCAGGGCTTTTTCGGAGGGACCTTCAGCAATGAGTCGCGCGTAGTTCCAGCCATACCGGATCGCATCCTCACTGGTGCCTGCGGTACCTTGAATGAGTAAAGTAGAATCGCCAGAAATTGCAGCCGACAAATGTTCGGATACCCAGGATTTGGCCGTTCCCGGAAGTCCATATAACAATAAAGCGCGGTCGGTGGTGAGGGTTGCTACGGCAATTTCGATCAGTCGGCCATTGCCAATGTATTTTGGGCTTACTTCAAAACCATTTTTCAATTTGCCGCCCATAATATAGGTCAGCACAGATCGGGGCGACATCAACCAATTGGGTGGACGATGGCCGCTGTCCTGCTTCTTAAGTTCTTCTATTTCCTGGGCAAATTGCTCCTCAACATGTTGGCGTAGAATGGTTTTCATATAAGATTGTTTATGCTTTTTCTTAATTGTAAAAGGTGGATCAGAGGAGTAATCAAACTGCGTTGCATCTGTTGTTCTAATGGGTTCTTGGAAGGTTGGTCCCGCAGGTCTTCCAGTTCGGGCAACATGCTTAAATCCAAGTGAATATGCATAGACAACATTTTAACATATTCATGATATTGAATCCCATTGGTGCGTGGCGCAATAAAGCACTGCAATACAAAACGGCTAAAGGGTTTAGACCAAGTCCAATTGGGGCGTTGCATCACTTCTTTCAGATAGTCGGGAAGGATACCTTGAGACTGATTCATGACCATCTTTTCCAACTCCTCATTATGTAAAGCATTCAGCATGAAGTAGTTGGATTCATCAACACCATATTCTTGCACAAAGGCCAAAATGCCTTTTCGGTACATCGTACGCGCAAGCGCATGCGCAACGTGTTGCAACAATGGAAGTTTACTGCCGGAATGCAAGGCATTTGATTTTGCAAAAGCGCCCAGAATTTCGGACCAAGGCCGGTCTTTAAATACCGTTTCCCAAACAATCGGGTGTACACAACGCGCCAATTCGCAGAACCAAAACTCTGTAGAACTCAAACCAGGTGTTGGACTAACTGCCTCAAAACCAAATAGTTGTACCATGATTTCAGGACAAAGGAAATCATCGGGTTGCGCAGGGATTTCAATTGCAATTTTGGCACGCATTCCCAAAATGCGTTTTTGCAACAGCACGTAGCGTTCCAATTTGACAGCCACATCCTTACTCAGCAAAGAAAGCGGTGCGCTCAACAATATCTCTGTCAGTAATCGTCGGGTTTCCTGCACGATCGGCTTATCCTGCTCCTTAGATGCGGGCAATTGTTCGTATAAATCCTGTATAAAAAGTAATTCGTCGGAAGATAATTGGCCATTTAAAACACGGATCCATTCTTTGCGTTCTCGAGCGTTGCGCTCCTGTTCGATGGTTGCTTTAAGCAGGGCCAGGCATTGGGCTGGGTCCTCTAAACGCAAGGCAATGAGCCACTTGCGGCGTTCTGTTAAGGAGCCTGATTCCCAAATTTGATCCGTTGCGTTGGGCGTCAAAACGCTCCAGGAAGGATTTAAATTGACCAACCAAGCGCCACGGTTGCCATATATCGGGTGTAAAAAGGGTTGCAAGTTTTTGAAGCCGGGAGAAATCGACAAATTAAAAACGGCGGTAAGTTTGGTGTATGGAAGCACCCAGCGTTTTCGGGCAATTTGCTGGAAACAATAGACCAGCAGGTTTACTTGTCGATTTTGTTCCGAAAGTAGGGTTTCTAATAACTGCTCCACTGCTGGCGGACAAATCACATCTGTTTCATCCGGTGCGGGCCCTAACAAGGGTATTGGGGTATTTTCGGGCAATTGACCGGCTTTTTCGTAGAGATATACCAGAGAAGCGGCTGTATAAAACCGTGCTTCAGGGTCTTTATCCGGAGCATTTTCTGTGTATGCCCGAATTGAATCCGGCAGGGATTTTAGGTCGAATTCAGACTTTTCTGTACCCAACAGGGCTGTTTTTATCAATTTATCCCAGTGGTTCATTGCGGTATAATTTGATAGGTGTTTTCAGTAAAAATACCCATGGGGAAAACGGTATCCCCCATACGCAACAAACTCATATCCAAGGGTTTCGCACCAGAAACGGCAAGTATATAAAAAATCTGATTTTCAGAAAAAAGTGTATTGACCGGCCAGAATGCACCCGCTTGATCCATTAAATACCAGGAGTCCGTGCCTTTGACCAACCTTAATTGAAGTACTAGTTGTGGTATATCATCTGCCCAGGGTGAAATCGCCAATTGTTGCGCCACCTGGGCCTGAGCCGCTGCCCAGTCTGATAAAAAAGGAATTGCAGGCGGAAGTTGATGGTAAGATTGACCTTGGATTTTAATTTGGGCCCGTAAAGGATCGTTGGAAGGGTAAAATACCAAATCGGCCTCCAAAATTGCTCCGGTTACCACCAAGGGTTCGTAAGGCGCAAAAGGAGATTCAAAATCGATTAAAACGGCCGATTTTCCGGTGTTACAACCCAATAACCAGCAGCGGTGCATGGTCATTTGATCCTCCATGGGTTCTGAGCGTTTTCCCAACAACAACCATTGATCCTTGATCGTAAGGACATCGGGGTTTTCTATCAGGTCCTTTTTCTTAATCGTTCTGCCCAATTGGCTAAAAATCTGTTCCTGGATATCGGGCTCCAGGTCCCCTACCCTTTTGAAGGCCTGAATTAAGGTCCAGGCCTTAATGGCATTTTGCAGGGCTTTACTTTGCCATTGGTTATTATTGAAGTAGTTGATTTTGTTGAAATTGCGCACATAATTGGCCAGGCCATTTGCCTTGGCATCTACCATACGGCGTACCATTGGGTCAAAAAAAGCGCTACCCTTTTCGGGAAGTTGAAGCAATCCGGTCCGCAACAAATCTTTTAGGAAACGTTCCAATTCTTCTGCGCCTGCAAGTTCAAGGGCAAGCCGCTCGTCCTTGCGTTTTGCCTTGTCTTTATTGCGCTTTTCGATCGTTTTTTGGTCTAATTCGGTGTTTTCTGCCTGATTAGGTTCGCTACCTTGGGTTAGTTTCTCCTGGCGTTTTTGCATCCAGTCGTTTACCCACTGGGGCTCCTCCTCCTTTTCTCTAAAAAGGGAGAATTTGTTGCCAAATAGGAACAGCAAGGCAATGCCGTGTTTACAAGGAAATTTTCTGCTTGGACAGGAACATTGAAAGGCTGTATTGTTTAAATCAACCTGCGTTCGGTATGGATCTTTGCCGGAGCCTTGAATTTCGCCCCATAAAACGCGCTGGTTATAGGCAAAACCGCTCCATTTACGCAAATTAGCCAGATCCTTGCCTGCCTTTAAAGCGGCTGAATCAGGGGCTAATTGAGCAATTTGTGCATCGGTAAGGCGGTTCATGGTTGCTTTCCTGCGTCTAAAATGATGGTGGATCAAATTCGCGGGCTAAGGTAAAAGGGCTATTCCGAAAAACAAATAATTTGTTTTGATTTATTTTTAAACACTCTTTAAATCCGGGAAAATAAACCTATTTTAACACATTTTATATTTACAAGTCTATATATTCGATCTTTTCAGACCGCCTTTGGGTTTAAAATCTCAATCAAAGAATCATTTCGTTCGGATTTTACCTACAAATTCTATAGTCACCTCAAAGCATTCAGCGACTTGTTGATCCGTCCAATTCGGATTTTTGATTAAAAAGAGACGAATGATGTTTTCAATGCCTTCTACTCTACCTTCCTCCTTTTTTTGGTCAAGAAGTTCGAAAAGGTAAGGTTTAACACCTGCTTTTTCTTCTGTAGTTAACAAGTTGTCCATGTTTTTTATTTTTTTATTAAAAACGGTTGATGTTGCATTTAAGTAAAGCACGGTAGCCACTGAAAATTGGCGCAATATGATTTGATCACGCTGATTAGGTGCAAAAATAACGAATTTTTTCCAATAAAATGCAATATAATCGTCATCCCTGCTGTGCTTTAACGCAGTAAGGAATTTGCCTAAATACAACATTTGCAGCCCTTCCAAGGACGCTTCGGTTTGTTTTGACAAATCCACTAAGATGTAATCAAAGGATGGAACGAATCCATGCAGCCAATCAGGGGCTCCTGAAAATAGCACGTTCGTTGTTTCCTTAGCCAAGGTGGTATTGCCATGGTAAAGCACAATTGGAATCGTCAGGGTGAGCGGACGATTATGGTTCAAGTCGTCTATCCATAAATTTAGAATATATCGATTCAATTGCACTGTTAGTTCACCTTTTCTGGGTGGATCGCTTTTGTGTTCTATCAGCGTAGCAATACGGATTGGCTCCTTACTGTGCATCAATCCGGTATAACAGATATCGGAATAATGCGCCTTCAGTTTTTCGTCGATATAGCTTTCCTTCGATATTTGAAGTGAATCCCAATCAATAAGCGCTTTTGTGCGCGTATCCAACGAAAATTGCAAAAATTCCATTGCTAAATCCCTAATTTGCATAGCAAAACGAACATACCGGTCGTGCGGATGATGCAAGAACTCCGACGGATCAATGGGAAACTGCGCTTTGGGGGGTGTTTTATCTTTTGCCATAGTGGCGCAAAAATAAAATAAATAATTTATTTTAAAAAACTTTTTGTTTGTTTTTTTGACTCGACATGCAAATACCATGCAAATCAAAAAGTGCGTTTTACCTACAAAACCATTACTTATTGTGCGTAATTTTACACGAAACCACCATTTTGCAAATGAAAAAGTACAAAATATATATTTTTTATGCGCTTACAATCCTAGTTCTCGGCATTTACAACGCAAGGGTACTCCAGCAACAAGCGGAACGAAAGCAATTCTATGATCTAATGTTTCGCTTTTTTCGGGCATCCGAAAACGTGGATTTTTGTGAATTCCGAGAAAACGCAATGAATTGTTCCAGGTTATCTGACATTTTCAGATTGAGTCCAGATACTACCTTGAAAAATGCAAATATTGCCATAAACGCTGAAGGATATTTTGAAGGCAGTCTATATGACCTTTGGCCATTTACACAGTACGATTCAACGAAAATGGATTCCATAGAAAAGTACTGGGGACTATTAAACGAATCTTTTAAACGACTAGGGACCGTTTCTGATTTAGATAACAGTATGATTGACAAAGTTAAATTCGTGTGCGAGCATGGAAGCAGGGAACAAAAACTTATAGAAACAAACCTACTTAATCTGCAAGTTGTATTATTCCTAAATCCAATTTTGAGGGAAATTTCGAACCATTATGAACAGAAAATCCCGTACCCATTCCGCGGCTGTTTGCCCATGATTGAACTCAATGAAACCTGTTTACACGCCAAAGTTCCAATAAAAGGAATACTGAAGGCTGCATCTTATGGCAGATTTACCCAAAATTTGACGATCAAAGTAGATGGGAAAGCGCAGTTGATAACAAATGGAGTTGTTCACCATACGTTTATAAAGCCATTTGGAAAGGAAAGAAAAATTCCGGTAGAGGTGATTCTTACCAACCCATTGAATCAGGATACCAAAAGTTATCCTAAAACCTTTACCCTTAAAACTTGTAACTAACCATGATGAAAACAGTAATATTTCATACAGCGGCTTGGTCGATTATACTATTGCTGAGTCATAATGCCTTGCGCTTGCAAAAAAACCAAATCGATCAAATAATACAAGACGATCTGGACAAAATATTGCCTGCGTTATTACTTAGTTCACAAAATTACTTGAATATAAAAATTAAAAACTTTAGAAAATATATCGTTGAAGCACCCATTGCACTTCAAAAGGATAGAATAAAACGGGTAACCCAAATTATTCAACATACTGATTCCCTGGCGCAAACGCATTTTTATAAAAACATTTTAAACGATTACAATAAGTTTCTGGAAAAAGAAGCCGCAGAAGATATGGTAGTCGCTATGGCTCTATCAGGAATTGCGTCACAAGACAGTTTTGGGTTAATGTTTAAACCCCCGTTTTTAAACAGCAGCATTGCTAAATTGTACATTTCGCAACAGTTGCGCAGAATGGAGTTTTCAGTTTTAGATTATTACGAGGGCAGGGTTAATCCCAACCAGCCAGGATGTTTTTTTACAGAATACACCCCAACTTTAGGCTACACTGATTTGGGGAAGACGACGGACGAAAAAATACGGGCGGATTTTGTTTTTGAGGAAATTGACAGGAGGGGATTTGCAGAAATGACCTTCTTTATAGATGGTAAACAAATGAAAAGCAACAACGATATCGTTCATTTCGAACGTCGTTACTCCAAACCAGGAGTCTACCCACTTAAAGCCAGCATTCTTGCCCGCAAAATGCGCTCGGATTCGTTGTGTACTTGGGAAAAAACATTTTACCTAAAGGTTAAAGACTGATAAATGGCAGTGTGTTGCAAATCAACCAGAATAATCCACCCCATTTACATTCTTTTACATCCATTTTGAGTACAAGACAGGCAATCAGGATAACTTTACGGTATTCCACATTTATAAAAACGCAACACTGTTCCATGAAAAAACGATTGACGTTGATTGCCCT
>CAIVGO010000596.1 GCA_903905445.1 uncultured Bacteroidota bacterium | reverse complement strand
GACGCCGCAGTAGCCTGCATCACCCGCGCCAAATCAATTTCATCCAAACGCGTGTGGTAAATGCGCAATTCGTCTATGCGGCCCGACCAACCGGCATCCTCATTGGCGCCGATGTTCAGGTCTGTTTCATTCGGCAATGCGCCCATTTCATGAATGGCTACCAACACACCGTTTAAATATAAACGACCATAACCCAAGGCATAAGAAATGGCCACGTGTTGCCAGTCGTTTTTAAGCGAATCCGGAAAATTAACATCAAATAATTGCCCGCTGCTGTCTTTTACCTTGATACCTTCTCTGGTAGTCGTGCTTTGTTTGGCATCCACCTCAAATAGATAGCCACCAAATTTAATTACAGGAGCGTTGCTTGTAGATGAACTCGTTTTTATCCAAAACGTAAGCGTCCAATCACCCCCATCGGTAGCCAAAAAACTAGTATCCACTTGCGCATACCCGCCATCAGTAGCACCCAACTTTAAAGAATAACCCTGCAAAGGCAACAGCGATACTTGTGCATCCACGACCGGCGCACCATTACGCGTTTGTACATGGCCCGTGATTACACCGTTGGGTACCTGAAAACCGATTGCAGAGCCGGGCTGACCTACACCATACTGGTTTACGCCAACTATTTTATAGGTGTAGGGTTTGCCTGCTACTACATTAAAATCATTATAATTAAGGATTTGTGGATTCAGCGAAATAAGAAACACGTCATTGCGATACAAATTATAACCCTCCGGGGAAGCGCCCAAGGGGTCGGGCGCCCAACTCACTTCGATACGATCCAGCGTTTCACCTTTGGATGCCTTCACAAAAGGAGGCAAGGGAGGCACCTGAAACCGAGACCAATACCCTGTTTGGCTGATTTTGGACCCAACAATGGCATTACCAACAGCGGGTTGACCTACCGTAAAACTGGATGCATGCCGCAATGAAATCGTATTGGTAGCACTCCCGTAATTAAAAAGCACCTCCCCAAATACAGCATTGTCAACAACAGGACTACAGGTTTGGGCATATAACGGAGTGTACAGGAAATTGACCAGCAATACACCTATGAATAACAGCTTACGGTGAAGCATCATGAATAGCATTTTACGTTAAAAAAATTGAACAGCTTCGTATCTTTAATTTATCCGGATGTAAATCCAGAGATTGAGGTTTTTAGGACGAGATTCAGTACCTCCGTCATTCGCTACAGTAACCGTATGGGCGTGGTCCCCATTGGAGGTTGTAGTTCCAGCACGGCTGGTATTACCGGTTTCTGAAACCCCGTCACAACCCGATTCCGAGCCCGCAAAACCTGTGCAATTCCGGTTATCATAGTCTGTAAAGTCATGTGTATGCGCACCAGCAGTTCCGGTGCTAGCCGTATGGTTATGCGATTTGTTGGCATCCGACTGTACCGTGGCAATGTTGCTGGTGGAAGTCCTATCCGGATCTACATCCCCTGAGGCATACGTCCCACCAAACTCCTGCGCACGCAAAAAATATCCACCCGCGTTCGGGATAGTACTTTTATAGGTAGACAACTTTGAGCCCGAAATAAGTCGGCCATCAAATGGCACCCAACAATTGCCATTTTCTTTGGCAAAATCTGTCGGATTCAAAATCGAATATTTCACATCGCCTACCGCACCGGAGCATACCACCGAATACACCGCAAAGGCATACGGCGCATAGGTAATTTCGGTGCGCGGCGCCATTTCATAAGTACCTACTTGTACACCCAGGTACACCGTAGACATAAATGTGGAAGTAGTGAGTATCGTCACACTTCCCAAAGCGTGGCTGTAAATACCGCCGTTTACTTCAACCGAATCCGTTGTTTCCTGCCATACAGGGCTGCCACCTTTTAGCGCACCATATAACTTGAAGGTTACGCGATAATATCCATCATCCAATGGCGCTCCGCTGGCTTTTTTTAAAGTCCCCTGAATACTGATTCTTTGTTGTGCATGCACGGTGCTTATAGAAAGAAGGCATATAAAAACAAAGCACAAACGCACAAACACATTATCGTGGTTCAAAACACCGGATATGTTCTTTATCAATTGATTTTTCATTGCAATTGTTGATATTAAAATTTGAAGGAACTTGGTTAGTTTATCCGGATGTAAATCCATAAATTCAGGTTTTTAGGTCGGGATTCATTTCCTCCATCATTCGCTACTGTAACAGTATGTGTATGGTCGCCATTAGAGGCCATCGTAGAGGTTCGAGTGGTGCTACCCGTTTCTGCCACCCCGTCACAGCCACTCTCCACCAAGGCAAAACCCGTACAATTTCTATTGTCATAGTCTGTAAAGTCATGGGTGTGCGCACCGGCAGACCCGGAGCTTGCTGTGTGGTTATGGGATTTGTGGCTATCCGATTGTGCGGTAGCAATTGCGCTGGTGGAAGTCCTATCTGGATCTATATTACCTGAGGCATACGTCCCCCCAAACTCCTGGGAACGCAAGAAATTTCCGCCTGCATTCGGGATACTACCAACATAGGCCGCCAACTTGGATCCCGTTATATCCCGGCCATCGAAAGGCACCCAACAACTGCCGTTTTCTTGGGCAAATTGTGTCGGACTCAAGATCGAATATTGCACATCACCCACGGCACCAGAGCAAATTGTCCCAGTAGCCGCTAAGGCATACGGCGCATAGGTAATTTCTGTGCGCGGTTCTGATTCATAATCATCCAGTACAATTCCCAGGTATACGGTAGCATTAAAGGTAGCATTGGTCAGATTCGTTTTACTACCCAAAGCATGGGTATAAATCCCGCCGCTCACGTTGAGTGAATCGGTCGTTTCCTGCCAAAGGGGACTACCACCCGAAATAGCAGCATACAGTTTGAAGGTCACACGATAATAACCATCTCCCAAAGGCGCTCCGCTGGTTTGTTTTAAAGTACCTTGAAGGATGATGGTTCGTTGAGCACTCAAGGCAGCGCTACCAGCATACAAGCATACAAAAACCAAACACAAGCGAATTAGCAGATAATTGCTACTCGACAATCTGTATAGATTCTTTGTCAATTGATTTTTCATTGCAAGTGAAAAGTAAATAAATTTGAAAAAATGAAATCATGCAGGATAAGTACACCCACAAGCTTTTATAGCAACCATTTGACCATTGAAAAAACGATCAAATAATTACCAAAAAAAATTTGGCTGCTATCAAGCAAGCCAGAATAAAAATTATTAGGAAGTGATTACAAGCGACGAGGATCGGAAAACGTACAAACGGTGTTTCCCTATTTGAGCAATAAATTTATTGGGCCTAAACAGCTATTAAACTGATCAGAATCGTCAGTAAAGGTAGATTCGCACAACGGAACAAGGCATGTAAATAACATGTATTAAATAGCAGTAAAATAAAAGCATGCAAAGCCTAGTATTTTATTAATACCGAATACTAAATAATAATAATTAACTTAAAATCAAATATTTAAATATTTAATTAAAATACTTACTGCAACAAGTCTAATCAACAAAACATGCTTTTACAGCTAAATTGATCTTTTCATGTATTTTATTGACTGGTCATCACCTTAATCTCAATCTAATTTTGCGCCCAACATAAACCATTTCAAATGCCTATTTTTCAATTAAAAAACTACCTTTTATGCATTTTTCTTTCAAAACTACTTTCTTGGGATTATCCGTATTGCTGTTTATTGCAGCTTGTAAAGGCAAAGATGAAGAACCGCTTCCATCTTGCACGGGTGTTATTTGGGGATATGAAGATACCGACGGTCCCGACTATTGGGCCGAACTCTGCATTGATTACACGCCCTGCGGTGGCCCTGTACAATCACCCGTCAATTTACTGGGTACCATATATGACCCAACCCTGACCGATATCGCCCAAACTTACAGCGCAAGTGGTACGCATATCCTCAATACTGGCCATTCGCTCCAACTCAATTATGATGCAGGCAGCAGCGTTTTTGTAGATGGCGACACCTATCCGCTGGTACAATTTCACACCCATACACACAGCGAACACGCGCTGTATGGCCGGGAATTTCCCATGGAACTCCACTTTGTGCACAAAAATGCCGCAACTGGCAAAATTGTAGTCATTGGGGTGTTTGTGGAAGAAGGCGCTGAAAATAGCCTGCTCGCCGGTTTTATCCCATATTTACCTGCCACCAAAAATGGCACCTACGATGATGCTACCGCTACGTTCTCGGCCCTCAGCTTTATGCCAGCCGATAAAAGTTATTTCAAATATGCCGGATCACTCACCACGCCTCCCTGCTCGGAAGTGGTTACCTGGGTAGTTATGGAACACTCAATTACCGCATCCGCCGCACAAATTGCCGCTTTTAAAATGCTGGAAAACGAAAATGCCCGCCCACATCAAGCGTTGGGTGGACGTACGATTCAGTACCATAAAGGATAAATACGAGATTTGTGGTAGCGTGCAAATTCTATTGACGGGGTGACAGAAAAAGTCGCCCCGTCAATAGAATTTACGCATTTACACGGAATTAAAGAAAAGGATAACCCTACCGCTGCAGCACCACTTTCCGCGTCACGCTACCCCGCCCGGTTTCAAGCCGAACAAAGTAAACGCCCGCCTGTAGCGCAGCCCCCGCACGGGTTTTTCCATCCCAACTGAATATATTCAAACCGGTTTGCGCATCTACGGAATATTCAGCAACGATGCGGCCTTGCACATCCGCAATACGCAACTGGATGGCTTCCGACTGTGGCAAAACAAAACGGAATTTCGTTTCCCCATTAAACGGATTGGGCTGTATATCAAACGATTGAATGGATATTACCTCCTGCGTACCACTCGTTTTCAAATGGAAAGGTACCGGCGCTTCTATACTCCCCTGGTGCTGATCGGCCACGAAATACATGTTTTCCTGCAAATCCTGGATCGCCCCGGTCGACTGGTCAAACAACTTGAAATGCATTTGTTCGCCCCCAATATTGGCATAACAGGTCAGGAAAAATAAATACGCATGCAACGGTTCAATATACACAGCCTGTGCAGCACCCCGCACTTCATTGCCCACAAATGCGCCTATTTCCATGGTAGCACCCGTGCTATTCAGCCCATCTACTTGCAACATCCCGATCAGGGTCGCATTGTTTTCAAACTGTGTTGCATTGACTGTCCAGAAATTGGTTGGTACCGGATTGCCCCGCGCCGCCACCGCATTGCCTGTAAATGGATTGGCCGGATACGTCAAAGTTCCACTGCTGCTCAATTTAATCTGATAACCATATGGCGCCTCTAGGTACTTCAAATTGCCAATCCAGCCATAAAAGCCGTTTATAAACTGGGCAAATGCCGTCTGACTTTTAATCAAATCACCCGGTTGCGCGGGTACAGTTGCCAGTGCCTCATTGATCGGCAAAGCGTTATTAGGTACATAACCAATCCAGTTCCAACCTGTTGAAAGTGCAATGGGCGTTGTAGCCGGGTCAATCATATTCCCAAGCATTTGCAAAGTATCCGGCGCATCGGCACGATACACATACATTTTGGTATTGTTGAGTGTTGTCAACGAACCATACCAGGCACCGGCGTACGTAGCAAACTGGGTCTGACTTTTCATCAAATCATTATCCGGGTTACTCAACGAAGCAAGTGCAGCGTTCACATTGTTATCGGGAAATGCCAGATTAAACGACAACCAGTTGTAACCCAATCCCAGGGGCACTGCCCGTAAAATGTAACTGTTGGTATGCAGCAATTGCGGGTTCAAAGGGCTTCCCACCACCACATCGGGCTGGAAAAGGAAGTTCTCATCCATCGCGCCATGCAAATTGCAAGCCGATGCGTCCCATACCTGCAGTGAAATCATTTTCAAATTATCCCCAGAATTTCCGTAAACGGTCAAATAAGCCAGGTATTTGTTCAATTCCGGCACATATTGAATGTTGGCACGGCCGCGTAATTGACCATTGATAAAGGCACCCACCACATCTTCCGGATCATTGGAAGTAACCCCAAGGATGTTTACTTCCAGCACCAAATTCATGCTGTTTTCGTATAAACCGGCGGAAATATTCCAATCCGGCGGACGACACAGCACACGTACACCCACGGGCAGGCCTTCATCGCCCCCCATAAAGAAGGGATTTTGCCCCGTTACGGTATGCAATACCACCGAATCAGCCCAGTGGCCAAAGGCAAGCGAGGAATCGGCAATAAAGGAAATCGCGCGGGACTCGTTGGGTGCCAGCGTGCCTTTGTTCGGCACCACCTGGATCCAGGCCGGTACACTGTTTATTTCAAAAGGCACCGGATAGCCGCCCCGGTTGTGGATGGAGGCGGTCATCGTTTTGGTATCCTCTAAATATTTAGACATGCCAATGCTATCCGTCAGCCAGCCCAATTCGTTGCGATCCACATAAAATTCCCATTTCAGGTAGGTCGATTTATTGCCTGTTAAGTCTTCAATATTGCGCAATTCGGCCCGCAAAATTTTGTTTTCAAAAAACTTGTTTTGAAAATTCGGATCAATAATGATCTTGTTTTCATAACAAGTCGCATCCATATCAATCAGCGTGTTGGTCGTTGCATCGTACAAAGCAACATTGTTCGGTTGCGTCAAATCCGCTGGAATCAATTTGTTACAATTGATCGGTTTATTGAAGGTAAATGAAATTTCATCGCCCACATGATACACCCCATCCGATGGTTGCGGCGCACCCACCAGACTAGGCGGCTCCCGATCAATACGGCCCTGAATGATTTGCGAATAGCCGGGTTTGTCGGCGGCATCGCCCGTACAAAGGGCAATGGCGCGTATTTCATATGGCCCGTCCGACAAGCCGATGGTATTCCAATAAAATTGGGTAAACGTTGCCCCCAAATTTGCCTTTAAAATATCGCTACCAGGTTGAATTACGTTAATGCTCGGATCATCGGGCGGCACAATGTTGTTCCAGGCCCCATCCCCATTGGATCGACGGTATTGCAAACGTATTTTTTCAAAATCGGCCGCTGATTTGTCATAACCCGATACCGTGATCCGCATGATATCATCCGGACCAGCCGTTAAAGGATCCGGGAAAAGCACCCAATTGACTTCAGGTACATTAATTGCTACTTCCGAACAAGGCTGGATAAAATGCGCGCTGATGAAAATATTGTCATAAGCAATGGTATCTGCATCCGACGAGAGCCCCAAGGTTCCGGCGCGATCGTCTTCACATTCTGTATAAAATGCGATTTCCAAACTGTCATAATCATACGCTTCAGGTCCACGCTCCAGGGTAAGGGTGATCGGAACCGATTCGCCGTAATCAACACCGTAAGAAATAACTCCATTCAAGGGTGCGCCATTTAACTTGATGATCGCGCCATCGGGGTTGCTTTCTACTTTGGTGGTAAAGGCGTACGTTCGATTTTCATTGGTTTCACTCACATTGCCCAGGGTAAATTTGTAAATGGCGGGCTCATTGGCCGGTACATCTACTACAACGGCGGTACTGTTGTCGCGCAAGGCCAAATTAGCCCCATCGCGGTGGGCCGTTCCGGGCTCCCATGGACAAGAAGTTTGCCCAGCTTTGGTACGAAAAACCGGCGTATTGTATTTAGGATCTGTGGCAATATCCACACTGATCGCGTCTCCCGGGTCGTTGTCGCCCAGCACATACCCGGTCGTCAGGGTTTTCTGTTTGGTACTGCCTTTTACCCCGCCCGCACTGGTAGCGTAGGTAAAGATAACTTCCGCTTCCAGACCAACCCCCAACACCTCAAAACCAACAAACGTGGTTACACCGCCTTCACTGTTCACGGCTTCCGTTACATTATTGTCTAAAACATCATCACTGGTGTACGAATATTCAAAACCGGCCCCCGCATCAAAAGAAATATTGCGCAAGGTGGCTGCTTTGGCTTTGGTAGAGTCGTTGGTGGCCAGAATTTTATTCCAGCGCGTAATAGATTTTAATGCTTGCTGCCGCACGGAATCTTCGGAAGCACCGGTAGACAGGTCTTTTAAATAACGCAACACATTGTTCCGAATATTCCATTCCGAATAAATAAAGGTGGTAGCGTATTCCTTGGGTGCTACCGACAACACCACTTTCGATTGTCCACTGCAAATGGTATCGTTAAAATATACCTCATCCGCAAATCCAAAATCAATATTGAGGCCGCCGCCCATAAATACATCGCCGCCCTGCGCTCCTACCACCAACTCATCCCCACTGGTCGTAATGGCCTGATGATAGGTTTTACACACCTGAAAAGAGTTGTCGGTAATTTTCTGATAAGTGACCGTTCCACCGATGGTTGCTCCCAAGGTCGAACTCGCTACCTGAATAGTACCAATACCCAAGGGGGCGGTGACAATTTCAATATCGGGCCCATTGTCCCAGGTTAAACTGACCCCAGCACCCACTTGATAGTCCAAATAAGTAGAAACCAAGGTGCAAAACGTAGAATCTTTTTCCAAATAGGCATAACTCGCATCGCCTGGCGGATCATGTAAAATCAACTCCGGCGTTTCAGGCAAAGAAGTGGTAAATGTATTGGCTTTGTTGCGCAGCCCCGTGATTATCGCTTGGACAGAATAACTGCTTTCATTGCCCGAAAGCGTGGTTGCAACAATTTGCAAGGTCTTTTTGTACGGTGGAGATGGATTGGGATTTCCTGCAACAAACTTATATCGGAGCAATCCTTGGCTTAATGTGGTATCCTTTATTTGATCGGAAAAACCATCGATGATGCGAATAGCGGCGGTATCTACATCGCAAAACGCATCCAGATACTGCTCTTGCACCTTGATCTGGATCGTAGTCGGCTGCCCTTTTTCGAGCACAATTTCACTACAAGTGGCACTAAACGGGTCCAAACCCGCAATAATACTCACCTGAGGCGGCGCGAAATAAACAAAATCGAGCACGGTATCCCGACTCGTAAGATCCACCGTAGATCCGCCTGCTACCTGAAAGGCTGTTTTGATCGTCGGATCCGAAAATTCAGTGATCGCCACGGTACATTCAATCGGAGGCACATCGGTAAACTCATAATTCCCTTCTGCATTATCCACCGTTAATAACCGCTCCAAACAACCATCCAGCGACCGAATTCGAACCGTACAAACGGTACCACTCGGTGTGCCGGGCGCATCAATGATGGGTAATTTGCAGGCTCCACCCACTACTTTACCCGATATTTTTCGCGTAGTAATGTCGGAAAACAACACACCCGCAATCGGCGTGGCAATATTCGTCACCTCCCAGAAAGCAGGTACAAATACGTGGTCTTCAAAGGTTGGTGTTAAAATGGCAGTCGTGCCCGGATCCAGTTCAACAATAAATTTACCCGTTGAATCGGTATAAACCGGAGGATTGTAAGAAGCACCGTTCACTAAAATTTCTACATTTTCTGCAAAACAATCGGTCCCGGCATATCGTGCAAAACCGGAAACAGAGATTGTAGATTGATCTATAAAATCTACCTGATCCACCGAGGTAACACTCGGATTGAGCGTAACCTGGCGGGTACCTGGCGTAAATACATGTGGGTCCGTTTTTTGGTTGGGACTAAAGGGCGACCAATTGGCAGCTGGCATGGTTCCATTTGACAGGAGCAGGGAACCAGCATTGTTTAACCGGGTGCCACTGCCTTCATCTAAAGCATAATAAACCCGCAAGCCGCGCTCTTGTGGATCACGAGATTCTTTGGCGTGGGCAAAAATTTCGGTAGCACTGACCAGCGTATCATACAAAGCAATTTCGTCCACCAGTCCGCCAAAGAAATCAAGGTAGGACGCGCCATCCGGACGAGCCCCAATGATCCATTGCCGGGTAGTATCGGACCAGTTGCCGCTCACCCCGGGATAGGTATTGGTACTGATCAAATCGCCATTTTTGTAAGTACTTACGACCAATCCACTGGCAGTACTGTCCATGGTAAATGCCAAATGTTGATATCCTGTACCCAAATCGCCCAAATCATTTTGCGTGCCATTCAGGTAAAACTGAAGCCGGTTCGCTACCCCGCTTCCACTGGGAACCAAGGTTAATTGGAAATCATTCGAGCCCCATCTTTTCGATAAAACACACTGGTTTCCATCGGGCCCCGCACTGTTGATCCAAAGTTCTAGGGTAGCCTGGGCCGTCAACGAAAAGTCGGGTAAAGTGGCGTAATGTTCTGCGACCCGTTCGAATTTGAGCGCCCGATGCTTGTAAAAAAACTTGCTCGGCGACGCTAAAAAAGTAAGACCTGAACCATAGCTCACCCCTTCAATTTTATAATACCCGCTTTCGTTGGTTCGCCCTGCCGTACACACCGTCGGTCGATCGGCATCAAAAGCAGTATTGCCACAAAAAGAAAGGGGGTTCCGATTTACAATATCATAAGAAATGACCCCTTTTTCTTCATCCATCTTCCAGTAATAAGCAAGGTCTTCGGTCGAGGAAGAAGCGGTCACTTGCATCACCTCCGCCAAGTCAATTTCATCCAAACGGGCGTGATAAATACGCAACTCGTCGAGGCGACCATTCCAGCCGTCATTGTTTCCATTTGCACCGATGTTCAAATCGGTTTCATAAGGCAAGGCGGCCATTTCATGAATTGCTACCAATACACCATCTAAATATAAACGACCAAAACCTGCAGCATAAGAAATAGCAATATGGTGCCAGTCATTTTTGAGTGAATCCGGAAAATTCACAGAAAACAACTCCCCGCCGCTGTCAATTACCTTAATGCCTTCCTGCCCCGAACTACTGGCCAAGGCATCCACTTCAAAAAGAAAACCGCCCATGCGCAATACACTCGACTCGGCACTTGCAAGCGTAGTTTTCATCCAAAAAGCAAGGGTCCAATCACTTTCATCCGTGGGAATAAAACTGGTATCCACCACGGCAAATGCGCCATCGGAACCGCCCAGTTTTGCCGAAAAACCTTGCAACGGCATTAAAGAAACTTGTACATCCGGCACAGGCGCTCCATTGGCCGTTTGAACCAAGCCCGTAATCACCCCATTCGGCACCTGAAAACCTATGGCCGAACCAAGACGACCTTCTCCATACTGGTTCACGCCCAACACCGAATAGGTATAAGGCTTGCCTGCAATTACGTTAAAGTCGTTGTAATTGGATGTTTTAGCATCCAAAGCGATCAAAAACACGCCATTTCGATATAATTTATAACTTTCCGGCGTAGCACCAAGCGGGTCGGGCGCCCAGTTTACTTCAATGCGATCCAACACTTCTCCCTTGGAAGCAGTAACAAAAGGACGCAACGGTGGAATCTGATAACGCGACCAAAAGCCGGTTTGGCAAATATTATTCCCAACAATACCACTGCCCACAGAGGGTTGCCCTACGGTAAAACTGGAGGTGTGTCTTAAGGAAATGACATTGGTGGCACTACCGTAATTGAATAGCACAGAACCAAATACGGCATCATCGACCGTAGGACCGCAGGTTTGCGCATTCAAAGAGCAAAACGGGCTACTGCTAAGCAGCAAACCCAATATTAAAAGCCTGAAATGAAGCATATTATAGACGCATTTAAGTTGAATAAATCAGTACTTTTTGTACTTAATTTATTCGAATATAAATCCAGAGGTTGAGGTTGTCGGGACGGGTTTCAGAACCACCATCATTTTGAATGGTATGGCTATGCGAACCGGCTGAATCGGTAGTCCGATTAAGATACCATGGAGTATTTGCCGGATTCGTATTATCAGAATCGCTACCCTGTATACCTTTATAACCATCGTCGCTCGTATATCTTTCAGTTGTATAAATATCTTTGTATCCATGTGCATGGTCACCGGCCGAGCCTGTATTTGAATAGTGGTTGTGCTGTCTAAAACTTTCTCCTTGAGGTGTCGCAATGGTGGAGGTAGAGTTCCTGTCATCATCTATGTTATTTGAATTACTAAATTCCTGGGCGCGCAAAAACATACCACCTGCGTTCGGAATAGAACTTAAATAGGTATTTAACCTTGAACCCGAAATGGATCGACCATCCAGCGGAATCCAGCAGTTGCCATTTTCTGCGGCAAATTGGGTTGGATTCAATATTGAAAATTTCACATCGCCCACCGCACCCGAACAAATCGCTGAGTACACCGCGAAGGCATAGGGCGCATAGGTAATTTCTGTGCGCGGGGTCATTTCGTAACTGCCCACTTTTACGCCCAGATAAGCGGTGGTCATAAATGCAGTGGTAGTTAACGCCGTCACGGTACCCAAACTATGGCTGTAAATACCGCCGTTTACTTCAACAGAATCACTGGTTTCCTGCCAAACCACACTGCCCGCTGTCAAATCATTATATAACTTAAAGGTCACCCGATAGTAACCATCATCCACTGGTTCGCCACTGGCTTTTTTTAAGGTACCCTGGATGCTAATTTTTGGATTGGAAGTCTGACCGAAGGCAAAGGGGCCAGAACAAAAAGAAAGGAAGGTAAGACTCAATGTGTACAACAATACTTTGGTAAAATGCATACCAAAGACATTCTTTTGTAATTGATCTTTCATTGAAAACAATATTAAAATGTGAAAAAATTGCGTGTTAGGATGCGTATTAAAAGCCTAATAGAAGCCATAGAAAGACAGGCTAATTCTTTGACAACTTCAATTGTTGACCAAAAAATTTGCTATTTAAAACCATCTGTTTTCAGATGATTAATTCCGAAGAAGTTTAGTATTTGTAAATTTTGTTTTGTCACCACAAGGACTGTGGTGGTTCTTCTAACAAGCTGTAATCAAAAGCTTTGCCAATTATAGATTTACGATCGTTTTAAAATACATTTTTAACATATTTATATTGCTAACACTTTTATGTACTGTTTTTTAAAGTAAAACACATTGTAATTAATTGTTCAATATAGCATAAAATTGAATTTCATCCTGGTTTTTAGATCAAAAAGACCACGCTTCCGACGTGTATAAAAAACGGCCGCCCCACGTTATGTGGGACGGCCGTCTGTCCGTCGGGGCGACCGTCGGGGCGACCCGTTGGGGCGACCCTTGCGGTCGCCCTTCGCGCCCGTAGTGTGGGCGCCCGCGAGGGGCGCCCCTACCCTATTTCGTCTGGATCATCTTCTTCGTCGCACTGTCCGTCGCTGTCTCCAACTTGTAATACAACATACCCACCGTGTTCAACAACGCTTTGTCGATCGAAATCGTGTTGTACCCTTTCGCGTACGCTGCCTTCTGGTTGTAAACCATCCGACCAGCCTCGTCAAAAATACTCAACGTTGCAGTTGTTGCTTCTGGAAGGTGGAAACCAATAAAGGTCTTGTTTACAAACG
>CAIVGO010000595.1 GCA_903905445.1 uncultured Bacteroidota bacterium | reverse complement strand
CCAGCGCTCCCCCGCCCCATCTTTGTATCATCAAACAGCGCAAAACGCTACAACATCAAAAAAAAGTTACCATGAAATTCTTCGCAATCGTCCTCGTTTTCTTCCCAATGTTGCTCACCGCGCAGTTCGCTGCAAAATTGCAAAACGCATCCAGCCCAGTCGCTGCTGAACTGCACCTCAACAATACCAACACCACTACCAACGTAAAATACAACTGGAAACGCGGCATCCGCCAGGCTATCCTGCCCGGTACTTTGGCTTTCGCTTCCGGTGTTTCTGGCGGCTTGCGCGAGTCGATCCTTTGGAGAAAAGATGTATTCTTCAAGCGCTTCCCAAATGCAAACCGCAATTTCTGGACCGCACCAAATACCCTGAAAGACGCGCCTGCCAACGCGCAGCCTTACTCAAAAGCACACAAAGTGCTCACCACCGCACACAACGCATTTTTGGCAACTGCTGTGGTCAGCGCAACCATTCCGCTCGTAAAACACGGTAAAAAAGAAAAAATCGGCCACAAATTGGCAGATATCGGCTTGCAAGCACTCGCCATCAGCCTGGGCTACTCGCTCGGATTTGAAGGCACCTTCGGCCAGTTCTTCAAAAGATAAGAGATAACACAAACAACAAACACAAAACGCGGGCAACTGGAATGGAAGACCAGCCCCGACGAAGACACAGATTGGTAACTTTGATTACGGCCGCCCGAGGAAAACTTGGGCGGCCGTTTTTTTATCAAATTTCTTATCGCTGCAACATAATTTTTGAAACTTGGCGCTTGCCACTTGCTGTACTTAACTCCAACAAATAAAGTCCATTGGAAGCCGATTCCGGAATACCCAATATTTCAATCGTGCTCGCAGCACGAACGGTCTGTTCAAAAACCAAACCGCCTTGCAAATTCAGCACCCGCAACTGCACGGTTTCATCTTCCCAGGCAGCCACATCGGCAAATAAAACACCTGAGGTTGGGTTGGGGAATACCCGAACCGCCCCGTCAATGGCCACTTCTTCATTGCGGTCAGCTGATTGTGCACTGGCAACCCCTACTGCGCAATTAAACACGTTCAAATAAGCCTCTCGATTGGTCGTTCCAGTGCGCGCAGAGACCAAAATGTAGCTTGGATTAGCCGTACTGGGCAAGGTATATTCGAACAAATCAGCTTGTGCGTTTGCAATCCCATCTGTGCTTTGGTCCTTGAATCGGATCGAATAAAATGGTGAAAAATTCGGATTGCGCACATCATAAGCATGACCGCCAATGGAATTATACACGCTCGGGGTATTGATAGCGGTCACCCCTTTCGGCAATTGAAATGCTACCGACACCAGTTTATCACTGCAATTATTCACCACCCGAACGCGGTAAGTTTTGTCTCCATTAGCCGTTCTGGTAATGCTGAGCAGCTCAAAACGCACACAATCAATGGTTTTTACATCACAAGGCACTTCTACCGCTTCCAAGGCAATGGCAATATTTGAAATGGCTACCCCGCTGCCAATGGGCCCTACCAGTGTTGCTGCGCCAGTGGTCAGATTGACGCGATATAAATTGGCAGACACTGCAGGACCTACATTGGCTACCAAAAATGCACTGTTCGGGTTACCATACACTGAATAATAAATATCAAGGTCGGTGTTAGGGTCAGCCAGGTTCACCGCAATACCCGAAGCGCCAATTGTATTCAAGGTGCCGTTGTTTGGCGGAATTTGGGTGGTCAAAACATTCAGCGAATCATCATAATTGTACAAGGTGGTTGCCGTGCTGCCCGGAAAGCTATTGGTATAAGCTCCTGCCCCAATCGACGGATTTTTACCTGTATTAACATCAGTAGCGGCAAATGCAAGATCCAGGTCGGTGGCAGCTAAGGTGCCCGTAATCGGATTCAATCGGTAGTTGGCGTTGTTGCTGCCCGTTAACCGAATGCGATCTACCGTTGGATTAAAATCCATGCTGATTTTACCCAAATTCGGTTTCAACAGGATCGGGGTGGTACTCACTGCCGTTGCCACTCCCGTTGTAAGTTGAAGGGTGTAAATCTGCGTTTCACCATTCGTTTGATTGTATCCAATGGCATACAATTGGCCGGTTGCAGGACGGAAATCCAGGCCTTCCATATTTTGACCGGCACTGATACCAACAATCGGGACATTGGTGAGCAAGGTTGCAGGCGTAGATGCCTTAAAAGACACCAAATTATTGCCCGACAAACCATAAATTGTTTGTGCCTCCACGGCGGCAGAAAAAAAGAAAAAAAGCATCAAGCCCAGCCCAATGCTGCGTACAAAATTAAAAGTTGCGTTGAAAATTCGGTTTTCCATGCGTTTTACTTAAATTTAAAAATGAGAGAAGAAATGTGTTGCTAAGCACTCCTACAAGTACGAATGAAAGTAAACCTTAGATTTATTAAACAAATAATTTTTTATTTAAAACAAACAAAACAAATTGACTTATATTTGCAGCCTTATGACGCGTTTATGGATAATTTGATCATACTATTTATTGGCGGGGCGGTCATCCTCGTGCTCGCCTTGCTGCTTTTACAACAGAAAAAAGGGCCATTAACCACCGAGGCCATGGTATCGCGCGAACTTTACCAAACCATC
This sequence comes from uncultured Bacteroidota bacterium, assembly GCA_903905445.1. GTDB lineage: Bacteria > Bacteroidota > Bacteroidia > Chitinophagales > Saprospiraceae > M3007. The sequence goes on along the minus strand of CAIVGO010000595.1, from coordinate 5,823 downwards.
GTTACACAGCACGAAATGTTACGCACCGAACTTCAGGCCAAAGAGCAGGAAATTCGAACTGCGCAGGCCCTTGTTTCTGCCCGGGACCAAACCATCCGACACCTGGAAGACCGGCTGGTGCATCAAAAAGGAGAATTAGAGCAATTACAAGTCCGGTTTAAAACAGAATTTGAAAACATTGCCAACCGGTTACTCGAAGAAAAAAGCAGGCATTTTACCGACAAAAATGCACAGCAGATGCAAGGTATTTTAGCACCCTTGCGGGAAAAAATCCAGGAATTTGAAAGCAATATTGAACGCAAATTTTTAGAAGAAACCCGCGAAAAAGCCAGTTTGAAACGCGAAATTGAGCAGTTACACCAAATGAATATGCAACTCAGTCAGGATGCTAATAATTTGGTGGGTGCCCTGAAAGGACAAAGCAAAGTGCAAGGCGATTGGGGGGAAATGCAACTGGAGGTGCTGCTGGAAAAATCGGGACTTTCGAAAGGAATCCATTTTATCGCACAAAACACCCTGCGAGACGACCAGGGCAGTGCCAAACGGCCCGATTTTATCATCCACCTGCCCGACGACAAACACCTTATTATAGATGCGAAAGTTTCGCTGACAGCATTTGAACGTTTTTTTAACGAAAACGACCCTACCCAGCGCGAACGACACCTGAAAGCGCATATCGAGAGCATTCGCGCCCACATTGACAACTTGAGCCGAAAAAACTACCAACAGCTGCATCAATTGCATACGCCCGACTATCTTTTGCTGTTTATTCCGCTCGAAAGTGCCCTGAGTACTGCAGCCCAGGCCGATCCGCGATTATTTACCGATGCGATTGAGCGCAACATCATTTTGGTCAGCGCTTCCAGCCTGCTTTCTACCATGCGTACCGTGGCATTGTTGTGGAAACAAGAAAAGCAATCGCGCTCTGTACTTGAAATTGCCCGGCAAAGTGGATTGTTGTACGACAAATTTGTGGCTTTTGTAGAAGACTTGCGCGCCATCGGCATGCGCCTCGATCTTGCACGGGAAGCCTATGACGCTGCCATGCACAAACTCACCAATGCCAGCCGGCCGGGCGATACCCTGATTGGGAAAGCCGAAAAAATAAGGGCGCTGGGGGCTAAAAACAATAAAATGTTGCCACAGGACCTGCTGGAATCGCAGAAAGAAGATCTTCCCCCTGCTAATGCTGGCATCGACTTGCATTCGTGAGCTACTTTTCCGCAGAATAAATACCGCAAACCCAAATCAAAACGTAATTTTGCGGCTTTAATCAAGTGTGTTATGGCATCTTTGTTGATTCGAAATATTCATACCCTCGTGCTGGCCGATAAAACGCGTCGCCGAACAGCGGTAAAAGGCCCCGAAATGGCCCAACTTCCGTGTCTGCAAAATGCATTTTTATTGTGTGAAGATGCCATCATCAAAACGTTTGGCCCCATGGAGGCTTGTCCCGAACGGGCAGATACGATCATCGATGCCGAGGGCGGCATGGTGTTCCCTTCTTGGTGTGATTCGCATACCCACATCGTTTTTGCTGCAGCGCGGGAAGAGGAATTTGTAGATCGCATCAAAGGACTTTCCTATGAAGAAATTGCGGCGCGTGGCGGTGGTATCCTGAATTCGGCCAGGCGTTTGCAAGTTTGTTCGGAAGATGATTTGTTTGAAGGGGCCTGGAACCGATTGCAAGAAGTAATTGGCTACGGCACCGGGGCGATTGAAATTAAAAGCGGTTATGGCCTTACCCTGGAAAGCGAATTGAAAATGTTGCGGGTAATTCGCCGTTTAAAAGAAAAAAGCCCCATTCCAATCAAAGCAAGCTTTTTGGGTGCCCATGCAATCCCCCTCGAATATAAACAGCAGCGCGAGGCCTATATTAATCTGATTATCCATCAGATGTTGCCGCAAGTAGCCGCCGAACAATTGGCCGATTATTGTGATGTTTTTTGTGATCGCGGCTTTTTTACGGTAGCAGAAACGGATCAGATTTTAAAAGCAGCCTTGCAATACGGTTTAAAACCCAAAATCCACGCCAATGAACTCGATTACAGTGGTGGCGTGCAAGTGGGCGTTGCAAATGGGGCAATCTCCGTGGATCATCTGGAATACACCGGCCCGGAAGAAATTGCGGCCTTGCTTGATGGCCATACCCTTCCAACACTTTTGCCTTCCTGCGCTTTTTTCCTGGGCATTCCGTTCGCGCCCGCGCGCCAAATGATTGATGCTGGCCTGCCCGTGGTGTTGGCCAGTGATTATAACCCCGGATCATCCCCGTCGGGCAAAATGTCGTTCGTCGTTGCGCTGGCCTGCATAAAAATGAATATGCTGCCGGAAGAAGCGATTTATGCAGCCACCCTGAATGGGGCTTGCGCGCTCGAACTGGCCGACGATTATGGCAGCATTGCGGAAGGAAAAAAAGCCAACTTGTTCATTACCAAGCCAATACCGTCTATCGCATATTTACCTTATGCGTTTGGAAGCGATATTGTGCAACACATTATCTTAAATGGCCAGGTACACTAGTCGCCAACAGAAAGCAGTAATAAAAGTTGCAATAAAAAATGTTAAAGCGCCGTTTTGTGGCGTCCCCATTAAAACTGCCCGAAATATTCAAACATTTGTTTTGTGTTTGATATGTTAGATCGCGGCTTATTGCCTAATTTTGCGGCCACTTATCGCGATGCGCCTAGTTTTAGGGGCATTTTAATCCTAATCCCGACCTAAAATAGTTAAAGTCATCTTGTTCAAACAGCGCGTTTCATATAAAAGGTATCCTAACAAGATGCAAAAATCCCGCTTTCTGAACATATCCATCAACCTTTGTAAATCTTACGCTCGAATGCAAAGAATTCTAATCCTCCTGTTTGCGTGCTTGGTCTTCAACGCCACGCACCTGCTCGCCCAGGTTCCTCAGAACATCTCTGTCCCGTATCCAGTTAAACCCGATTTTAGTGGTACACACTCCCCTGAATCGGTCTGTAACTTTGCGGGAACATTTGCCCTGGGCAGTCCTGGTGCCAACACCCAAAGCAATGATCTCAACCTGAACCAGATTTTCCTATGCTTTGGTGACTCCCTTTTCATCAACCATAATGGCGATGCCGACATTAGTGGCGACCCAATTCCTGCAACGCCAGGCGGTATTGGTTGGGCATTTTACAATTGCAATCCTACCATCGTGGGCGATAATCTTCAAACCGTCATCACCGATCCCTGCTTAACACCAGGTGGTGCCAACGGAATTTGGGTTTATACCGGTACCACCCCCGACGGCGATGCATGGTTTTTCAATAACGGGCTTTTGCAAACCACCTTTAATGCTGGCCAACCCGTAGAATTGTTTTTTGCCCCCATTACCTTAGACGTGTTCAATCCCATCGGATTCGAATCTACCCAAGTCGGCTTCCCCGCAGGACCTTGTGTCAATGTAAATACTGCCGCCGCATTTTCGGTCGTGTACCTCAATGCAATCACAGAAAGCGGTATTTCTACCAACTTTGGCAATGATTGCCTGGGTAAATTCCGTATTCAGGGTGGTTACCCGGAATTTGAGCCAACAGCCGTTTACACCATTAATATTGCACTCAAAAGCGATTCGAATGTAAAGGCCCTGATTCAAACACCTTCTATCTCGCAATTATACCACAGTGCCGACGTTATTTTCTCTGCGCCTCAACCAGGCGTTTATGTCGTAACAGTAGAAGACGGGATCAGCTGTGGACACACCTTTGAAATAACCATGGGCACTTGTAATGCAACCGACAACGTTGTATTGTCTTTCCCACAGGTAACAGCACCTCCTGGCTCTAATATTTGTATCCCAGTCACCGTTGAAAACTTCAACAGCGTTGCTGCCTCGTTTTCGATGACTTGGGATCCTACCATACTCCAATATACGGGCTTTAACAACGCCGATCCTTCTATTGACGGCTTTACTGCAAGTAATTTCAACACACAAAATATCACCTTTGGTCAACTGGGTGTTTCGGTGTTTGACAACAATCCGGTTGGCGCGCCCATCGTGATTGCCAATGGCGGTACCCTCTTTTCTGTGTGCTTTGATGTAATCGGTGCACTGGATGAATGTACCACCTTAGGCTTTACCAATACGCCAACCCCCGTTATCATTGAAAATAATGTGGGCTTGATTCAGGCTGTAACGGCCGATACTGGTCAAGCTTGTGTCGGTTTCAAACCATTGGCGGCCGAACTGGACATTGATACCCTCTGCTTTGGAAGCGCATTGATCAAAGTAAAACCAAGTGGCGGTATCGCACCCTACGAGGTAACCATAGAAAAATTGGTCACTGGCCCTACCTCACAAGGCATCGTACCCAACGACGGTGGTCTGTACATTCCGATGAACAGCAGCACCAATGGCGATTTCAGAATTTCGGTAATTGATAATAATGGCAACGGTGATACGATTATTATTTTGCTCACCCTCGACATCGAATCGCTGGGAGCGGCACTTAATCTGACCGATTTGCCCACTTGTAATGGCTTAAAAGATGGTTCTGTAACTGCTGAAGTTTTCATTGGTACTACTGCGATCACTACGCCAGGGCCAAACATCAGTTTCGCATGGTCTGGCCCAGGTGGCCCCCATCCTGCAACGCAAACCCTTAGCGGCATCGGTGCAGGTACCTATTCGTTGATTGTTACCGATAGCCAAACAGGCTGCTCTGCTTCTGCAAGCGGTACCTTAGGTCAACCAACCCCTGTAAATCGATTTACTTTCTCTACTACACCTGCCGATTGCTCTGGGGTGTGTAATGGTACCATCAATTATGTACCCGAGGGTGGCACGAAATATCCTGGTGGTAACTATGATTACGTATGGACCTACTCTCCGGATGGAAATCCTGCAAATGCAATTTCAGATGCCGTTGGTCAGGATAGCTTGATTACGCTTACCAACCGTTGTGCTGGTACCTATTTTGTAACAATTACGGATCAAAATGGCTGTACATTCACTGATAACGTAGTAGTAACCAATGCCCGCACGGTGGTGATTGACACAACCAGCATCATTAACATCAGTTGCAACGGCGCCACCAATGGTGAAATTTGTGTTCAAGTAATTGAAACACCCGCTTCTGGCAACGCCAACTATAATTTCTTCTGGTCACCACCTGGTTTTACACAAACAAGTGGATCTGTAGTAACCTCTTGCTACTCCGGACTTCCGGCCAATAGTTATGACGTTTTGGCGGTAGGCACCGTGAGCGGTTGTATCGCATCGGCAACTTTTGAAGTAACGGAGCCACCCGCCTTGGTCGCGGTAGCCGACATTACAACCAATCCAAATTGCGACCAGCCAACCAGCGGTCGTATCGAAATCCGGGGAACCGGCGGAACGGCTACGGTTGACCCAGCCAGCTATGATTACCTTTGGAACACCGGCGATACTACCCGACTGATTGAAAACCTCAGCCCAGGCACTTATTGCGCTACGGTTACCGATTTAAACGGATGTACCGATACCATTTGTGTTACCCTTACCATTCCTACGCCACCTGCAATCACCGCGCTGGATTCGACACAAGTAAAATGTGGCAATGATGGCTGCTTAACGGTTACCGTTCCGGGAAATAACCTGACCTACACTTGGAGCAATATAGACGGAAGCCTGATCCTCACCGGTCCAGAAAATTCAGTTTGTGGACTCAATGGTGGTGATTATATATTAAATATTAAGGACCAGGGGGGATGTTCTACTACAGATACCTTCACCCTTGCTTCTAAGGCACCCCTAAGTTTGAGCGATACCACCTTTGTGGAACCTACTTGTGCAGGCCTTTCAAACGGGATCATTTCTGT
>CAIVGO010000594.1 GCA_903905445.1 uncultured Bacteroidota bacterium | reverse complement strand
CATCCTCTTTTTGCGCCTGGACAAAAAGGCCGAGAAGCATTATACCGCCCACCTATCCGTCAAAAGCAAGCACAGCACGCAAGGCACCTTGGCGACTTCGGGCGAAAAGTGGTGTGAAAACATCGAAGTAAATATACCCCCTCCGTTGTTTGAGGCTTTGAACGATTTTCAAGCATTTAGACGCAGCATAGACACCCAAATGCGTTTAACAGGCACGCGGGATGTGAACCCATCCAGCATCATTACCCTTGAAAATCAGTTAGCGCAATTGATTTTCGACACCTTTTTTGCTGGCGAAATTGGACAAGCCTGCACAGATTTTATCCAATTGCTCGAAGAACAACGCATCGAAGAACTGCTGTTAGCCGTTTCTGCCGATGACGAAAGGATGGTCAATTTGCCTTTCGAAATGGTACTGCCCTTGTTGTTTCCTCCCAAATTAGGCGAAACCAAAAAGAGCCTCGCGATCAACAATTTTGGTTTGGTGCGGACTAAAATGACCGCGCTCGACACCTTTAAAATGCAAGGTGACCACGCCACAGCGGCCCCTTTGAAAATGCTGTTTATCACCGCTTTGCCCGAAAACTTAGATGAACGGGGTAAAATGCTGCAAATTGAAGAGGAACAAACCCGCCTCATTCAGTCGATCGGCGCATTGGAAGCAACGGGCGATAAACAGCCTAAAATCGTGATTGAGTTTTTAGAAAATGCCTCCCTCGCTGAACTCAACAAAGCCTTGCATGCACGCCAACACGATATTGTGCATATCAGCGGACATGGCGCGTATCATGCAGCCGCACATAAAGGCGTTTTGTATTTTGAAAATGAAGACGGCGATGAAGAACAAGTGACTGGTGCGGCTTTAGGCGAAACGCTTAGGCAACACGCTTGCGTCAAACTCTTGATTTTGAGTGCTTGCGAAACCGCAATTGCAGGCAGTGAAGGCGGTGTTACAGAACAAGCGGCTGAATTTGGCGTGCCGAGCATCGTGGCCATGCGTTTTGCTATAACAGATGAGGGCGCAAAAGTATTTACCACCGAATTATACACCCAATTGGCCAAAGGTTTGTCGCTCACGCGGGCGCTGGCGTACGCACGCGAGGCATTGTTGAAAGAAATTGAGCACAAACGAGCACAAACCCCTCACATCCTGCACATTGCCGAATGGTTTACGCCGGTGGTGTATCAAAATCAGTTGGTAGGTGCATTGATCGATAAAACGCAGCCGTATCATTTGCCCGATCATTTTTACCCCCTCAGTAGTTTTCTCAAAACCAGGCAATCACGGCTGATTGGCGAAGGGTTTATTGGGCGCAAACGGTATTTGATACAGCTGCGCCAGGCGTTTCGAGCGGGGCGGCACATTTGTTTGCATGGATTGGGTGGATTGGGTAAAACGACTTTGGCGGAGGCGTTTGCGCATAATTACGACAACCACAGCCATGCCATCGTTATTTTTAGAAATGGCAATCAAATCAATGAAGCGCATATTCTCGATACACTCAACAAGCGTTTTGCCAAAATCAACCCTGATTTGGCAGAACAAATACAGCAAGCGATAGACGACCCACAAACGGACGTATTGGAAAAACTCCAATTGCTGATCGACAACTACCTCCACGGCCGCAAAACCATTTTGATATTTGATAATGTTGAAGATGTGCAAACGGATAAAGACGGGGCGTATCAACGCAGCATTGGAAGCGAAAGTTTGAGCGCATTTTTAAGGCATTTATGCGAAAATACACCCATAAATTGCCATATTCTCTTCACCACCCGCTATAAAATAGAAAATTTGGCAGAGGTGGTCGAACACCTCGCCTTGGATAAAATGGGCTATGCCGAGCAATACCGCTTGCTCAATTACTCCCCAATCCTGCGGGATATCCCCCTGCAAGACAGAGACGAGGTGTATAAACGCTTGGACGGACACCCACGCGGCTATGAGTATTTGGAGGCATTGTTGAAAAAAGACAAAACATTCAGTTGGCAACAAGTCCGCACAGCCGAAGCCGATGTTTTTGAAAACCTGTTATTGGCAAAAGTATATGAACGCTTAACCGAAGAAGAAAAAGCGATGTTCCAAATGGTGGCTGTTTTTATTGCGCGGACACCTTTGGAAGCTTTAGCCGCCGTGAGCGGTGAAAAGGAAGCGGATTTATTGCCTGTTTTGCAGGCCTTGCAGGACTGGTCTTTGTGTTTTTTGGAAAAAGACGGGCGGTTTGAGGTGCATCGATTGACGCGGGAGTGGATGCGGGAGCATGTTATTTCCGCTTTGAAAGTTAAGGAATACGCGCTTAAAGCAGGGGAATATTTTGAAGCCCAACCTACTTGGGATGATGAAATATTAGCCAAAGATTATTTTGAAATTGCGGAAGCTTGGAAACAGTTTGCAATCACGTCTTTCAAAATACAAGACCACTATCAACTCATAGGGCTTTATCCCCAGGCTTTCGAACTCAATCAAGCGGTTTTGGATAAAAATATTGATGCAAAAACGAATGCATATGCTTTGAATTATAATGGAATAATGCTTCAAAGAGTTGGACAATATGATGCCGGCTTGCCCTATTTTGAACAAAGTCTTGCCATCATGCAGCAAATCAGCGACCGTCAAGGCGAGGGCACGACTTTGAATAATATTAGCCTAATCTATTCATCTAAAGGCGACTACGATACCGCCTTGCGTTATTTGGAACAAAGTCTTGCCATTCAGCAGCAAATCGGCAACCGTCAAGGCGAGGGCGCCACTTTGAGTAATATCAGCCAAATCTATGATGTCAAAGGTGACTACGATACCGCCTTGCGCTATTTGGAACAAAGCCTTACAATTCAGCAGCAATTCGGCGACCGCCAAGGCGAGGGCACGACTTTGAATAATATCGGCCAAATCCACAAAATAAGAGGCGACTACGATACCGCATTGCGATATTTGGAACAAAGTCTTGCCATAGTGCAGCAAATCGGCGACCGTAAAGGCGAGGGCGTGACTTTGAATAATATCAGCCAAATCCACAAAATAAGAGGCGACTACGATACCGCATTGCGATATTTGGAACAAAGTCTTGCCATAAGGCAACAAATTGGCGACCGTAAAGGCGAAGGCGCAACTTTGAATAATTTAGCGACAACTGCCCATGCCAAAGGTGACTACGATACCGCCTCGCGCTATTTGGAACAAAGTCTTGCCATAAGGCAGCAAATCGGCGACCGTCAAAGCGAGGGCACGACTTTGAATAATATCAGCCAAATCTATCATGACAAAGGCGACTACGATACCGCCTTGCGCTATTTGGAACAAAGTCTTGCCATTCGGCAGCAAATCGGCGACCGTAAAGGCGAGGGCACGACTTTGAGTAATATCAGCCAAATATATCATGACAAAGGTGATTACGATACCGCCTTGCGCTATTTGGAACAAAGTCTTGCCATAACGCAGCAAATCGGCGATGTATCTGGGTTGGCAACAACACTAAATAATATGGGTGCCATTTTACTATATCAAAAAAATGATGTAGAAAACGCAATTATTGCTTTCTGGCAATCCTATAGTATATTTCAAAGGTTAGGTTCACCAGATGTTCAATACCCTGCTGCTTATCTTCAAGGCATCATTGAACGCATCGGCGAAGTAAAATTTCAAGAAATCCTCTCCAAAATCGAATAACACAAATCCCCTTTCATTCATTCAACCACCTTGACAATGGCACTTTTAGAAACCGCCACCAAATACATCCTCGACTTACTTACGGACAACGAGGAACTCAAAAAATTCCCCAAGGAGTTCACTGACGCGGCCGTAAAATGGGTAAAATCCTGGTTTTTAATCCCCGAAGATCCAAAAACCAATGCCAAATTGGAAGACCCCAACAAGCCGATGGAGGTTAAAAAAGATATTATTCAAGACAAATTGGAGGATTTGAAGGACAATGCTCAATTTCAAAAGGAATTGACGGAACTGCTCGCCGCTTTTGAACAACATCGCACGCGCCTTAAAAATGTGGTATACGATGCGGATATCGACGTAAAAGGCAGTGTTCATATCGGCGATAAAGGCAGTGCTTCGGGCGAGCATTACGATGAAAAAAACGTCATCAAAGGTGGTAGTATCAATGCAGGTGGGGATTTTCGGCTTGGGGATGATGTGAATGTGGAATGACGGTGTTGCTCTTCAGAAATTATAACAGCGAAGAAGCCACTTACGGTGTAGATGCGATGGAAGAAACGCATAGAAGTATGATTGGCGAATTAAAAAAGAAGGGAAAAGACCTAATCTGCCCAAGCCCAACGCTCAAAGCCAGCGCAGGGCAGCACAGTGTTTTTTCAGTGTTGGATCATAAAGGAACAGGATCGCTGAATAATTGGTTGGTTTTTGGGATTTATAAGAAGTGGGTTGTATGTTTGCTTTCGCATTACCGCAACTGACCAGTATTAGGCTTTTAAATTAAGTGATTGATTTACAAGGGGTATGACTGGGTAGGTATTTGGGATATAGGCAATAGGGATTGCGGTAGTACGGTAGTTAGTGGCAAGCAATAAGGACTGTATTAATCCGAAAATTAATGCGTAAAATTAACAGCAAATGGCAAAAACATATTTTCTGAAAAATCATATTGACAAGGTTGATGCATTGAATGACCAACTATGGTATTATCTCTTTGCGACTGAAGAATTGAATAGACAGCTTACATCTTTTTCAGATAAAGCAAAAGAGAATTATACAACGGACTTATTTAAGTCAAATCCACACTCAAGTAGAATTCATGTAACTGTTTCTTCACTTCCTAAACACCAAAAGGAGAATAAGAACTTAACATTGGGGGCTTACTTCGCTACTTGTTATGAGATTGCAGCAAAACATATTAGGACATCTTTTGACACATTAAAAGCCTTTAACTCTTTGACGGCATATAGTTGGGACGGAAGAAAAGAACCTGAGAAAAATTTACTAAAACTTTTACTGGACGAGGGACTACCAGCTCCCGATGTAAATATTACAGATACTATTACTTATTTACGACATCGGCGAAATCATTATACACACATTATTGAAACGCCAAATCCTTCGCTTGCTGGTTTTCTGACAGCAACTTGTCCAAGATTAAATACACATTGGAGAGCACCTGGTACAACAATACATCTTGACTTTACAAAAACTCTGGTTCGTGATTTTACACAGGAGGAAACGATTGAACTAATAAAACTTTTACGAATTTGCTTAATAGAAATTGACGAACACATTGCTGGACTGTTGAATGTAAATTCAGTTATTGAGCATTTAGTCAAGAGAGAGTATGGAACAAAGACGGTACGATTAAATACAAATACTTTACAACAGAGGCTAAACAAAATTATTTATATCGGACGAACAGAACTTGGACTTACATTAACTAATACACAAATTCAACCTTATGCGAATACTATTGGAGTTAGACCGTGAGATTTATAGATTTTTCAAGGTGGTGCATTTACTATGGACTTTTACTCGTTTTACAAATCTACAAGCGATGGAACACGAAATTAAATTGAACTTGAAAAGTTGTATGTAATAATGCCGCTAACAATGCATGGCCTCACATTACCGACTAAGCGCGGCCACGTTGTCCATGCTCACGTTGTGCGTCATGAATAAAAAAGACCAAAAATCAATGAACGATTTTGAATCAAAAAGAACAATTGAAGAAGCCCTTGACCTTGAGACTGGAGAAATAATTGAGTCCACGGAATTCTTTACTTTAAATGAAAGCACACTAATACATTATAGAAGGTTACAACAGGAAGCAATAAATGGAATAAGAAAACCAAAGTTTATTTGTCCTTACTGCTATCAAATATTAAAAATCTCTGGAAAATCAACCCGAAGAGGTGTTGTATCATTTTTTGCCCATTTATACGATAGCGATGATTGCGAGATAAAAACGAATGGAGAGTACTCAAAGGAAGAAATCGAAGCAAGAAAGTACGCTGGAATTAAGGAAAGTAAAAGGCACATAGATTTAAAGAATGAAATTTTTCATGCATTGACAACTGAGGAAAGTGAAAGAATAGGGATTAAAAACGTTGCTATTGAGCAAAGGTTCGAGAGTGAAAACCCATTGCTGAATTGGAGAAAGCCAGATGTATATTCAGAATTCCAAGGTAAAAAATTAGTATTTGAATTGCAGCTCTCAACTACCTTTCTTAGTGTTGTTGTTTCAAGAGATATATTTTATAGACTAAATGAAACTTTTATAATTTGGGTATTTAACTTTTCTTTGAACAAAGAATACATCAATTTAGGCAATTTGATGTGTAAAGACATTTACTATTCAAACAAAAGAAATGCTTTTATATTTGACGAGGAGGCAAGGAGGAGAACTAAATCGGAGGGAGAACTAATCTTGTTATGTATTTGGTTTGAGCCAGTCGTAAGAAATGGTATTCCTGTTAAGGATGAGGTAAGTCCCAAGCAACAGTATATTAAGCTGACTGATTTAAAGTTTGATGAAGTTGTATTTAAACCATATTTTATTGATGCAGACAGTTTATTTTTCAATTATTTTCCTGAACAATTTACAGATAGGATAAACAGAGAGAATGAGAGTAGAACGTGGTTAGAAAATATTGAAGAGGAAGCATTATCGAAATTTGAAAAGGAAAGGCAAGAAAAGGAAGATAAAGAGAGGCTACTCAAAGAAAATCTAAAAAGAATATCTGATGGGATAAAAAATGGTGAATTCAAATTATCTCCAGTTAAGAAGAAAGGTAAATGGGGATATGAAGCTGAAGGCGAAGAAATAATTCCTCCTGTTTATAATTTAGCTGAAGAGTTTTTATCTAATGAAACTGCAAAGGTAGGTAAGAATAGAAAATTCGGTTTTATTGATAAATTAGGAAAAGAGATAGTTCCGCCTCTGTTTCACGAAGTCTTTGATGTACATCAAGGATTTTGTATTGGAAGAATAAATAAAGAGTGGTTTAAGTTTGAAATCTCATCTGGAGTCAAATACAAATTGCAATATGAAGATATACAATTGCTACAACCAGAATTAAATCTCCTAAAAATAACACGAAAAGAGACCGAAAAGGAATGGGGAGGTAAAAATAGTGGAGGATGGAATATATACTACTCAAATCACTATTTCTATTTTGGAATTATGGATTTTTCTGGAAGGTTTATTATTCCTCCAAATTATTCTGATATTGAACCTTTTATTGATGGTCAATCTACCGCCAAAGTCGATGGTGTTACAGGGACATTGAAGTTCTCAAACAACTCTGAACAAATAACATCCTTTATCTATGATGTAAAAGAATTGGATGAATCAGGAAAAGCATTAGCAAAGAAGGATGGCCTATTAGGATTTTTAGATGAAAAAGGCAATGAAGTTATCCCTTGTATATTTGATTCTATTCCCGAATTCGAAGATGAAAATGAAAAAGTAATAGCAAGTAGTAATAAAAGACTTGGAATTATAGATTCAAAATTTAATATCCTTATTCCATTTCTGTTTGACAAAATTCAATCATTTGAATATGGAAAAGCAAAAGCTCAAAAGGAAGGATTGTGGGGATATATTGATGAGACTGGAAATGAACTGATACCTTGTATTTATGATACAATAAATTCCTTTGAAGAAGGGAAAGCGATAGCACAGAAAAACGGACATTGGGGATATATTGACATGTCTGGAAAGGAATTAATTCCTTGCATTTATCAAACATTATATCAGTTCAATAAAGGAAGAGCCGAAGTGCAAAAAGAGGGCTTTTGGGGATACATTGATGAGTCTGGAAAGGAATTGATACCTTGTATTTATAATACAATAAATTCCTTTGAATATGGAAAAGCAAAAGCTAAAAAGGAAGGCTTTTGGGGATATATTGATGAGTCTGGAAATGAATTGATACCTTGTATTTATGATGCAATTCATCCCTTTGAAGAAGGAAAAGCAGAGGCTCAAAAGGAAGGATTGAGGGGATATATTGATGAGTCTGGAAAGGAATTGATACCTTGTATTTATGATAAAATAAATTCCTTTAAAGAAGGGAAAGCGAAGATACAGAAAAACGGACTTTGGGGATACATTGATGAGTCTGGAAATGAATTGATACCTTGTATTTATGATAAAATAAATTCCTTTAAAGAAGGGAAAGCGAAGGCATCGAAAAACGGACTTTGGGGGTATATTGAAATGTCTGGAAATCAGTTATTACCTTGCCAATACAGTAAAATATATTTGTTTAGCAGCGGAAGGGCTAAAGTTCAAAAAAGTGAGTTATGGGGCTATTTAGATAAGGAATTTAAGGAAATCACTCCTTGCAAATGGAATTGGATTGGAACTGAAATAAGCACCTTTGATTATTCTTCGAGGTATGGTTCTTTCGATAGAGAAGATAAAAATGAACTGTACGCTCAAATAGATGATTCTTCCTTCTTTGAAGAGGATTTTATAAAAGTAAAAAATGGTAATTTATGGGGTGGAATAAATAGTAAAGGTGAACAGACTTTGACTTGTGCTTATGCTGAAATAAGCAAATTCATTAATGGTAAAGCTAAAGTTAAAAAAGGAGGTTTTGAGGGTTATATTATTAAAATGGAAAACGAACTGACTCCTTGTATTTATGATGCAATTCATCCCTTTGAAGAAGGAAAAGCAAAAGCACAGAAAAATAGACTTTGGGGATTTATTGATGAATCAGGGAAAGAAATCATAAAACTTAAATATGAAATAATAGAAGAATTTAAGAATAATATGGCTAAAGTTAAGATTAATGGTAAATGGGGATTTATAGATTTAAACGGACATGAAGTAGTTAAGGCTATTTATGATGAATTGCATGATTTTTATGATGGATACACTACAATTAAAAGAAGCGAGGAGGTATTAAGAATTCAAGGATTAGCAAGATATAAGTTCAACGACAAACGAGGGTATGTTGACTCAAATGGCAAGGAATATTGGCAATATTGGAAATATTAGAGAGACTTCAGGAATTAAAGAAGATATTAACACGAACACACAACATCGAATATACGCTCATTTGCCCTAAACGTGCAAACGGCGCATATGTCAACATGGGATCAAAAAGGGATAGGCACCCTGAATAATTGGCTCGTTTTGAGGATTTATAAAAAGTAGGTCGTATATTTGTTTTGGGACTACGGCAACTAACTTAGGATAAAGATTTTTAGTTAAGTGGTTGATTTATTTGATTGGTTACTGCAAAGATATTGGGGGTATACGCGATTATGCTGCAGTAGTCCGATCGTTCTCTGAAATCATCAAACAAAAAATATATTAAAATCGAGCGATATTTACTCCATGGATGTACTAACAACAGAGCAGCGGCGAAAAAATATGCAAGCCATAAAAAGTAAGAATACCAAGATAGAGGTCATCCTTTCAAAAGCCTTATGGAATAAAGGCTATAGGTATAGAAAGAATAACAACAAAATATTTGGACGGCCAGATTTAGTTTTTTCAAAATATAAAGTGGCCATTTTTTGTGATAGCGAATATTTTCATGGGAAAAACTGGGAAGTCACTAAAGAGCGGATAAAAACAAACCAAGCGTTTTGGCATAATAAAATCGAAGGTAATATAAGAAGGGATCAGGAAGTCAATAAGCGATTAACAAGTGAAGGGTGGATTGTTTTGAGATTTTGGGGTGAGGATATCAAAAAAAATATCGAACTTTGTGTTTTAAAAATAAGCAAAGCACTTATGGAGCAACAGTCCATCAAATATTCCGAACTCCGAAAGAAATTAAAAATCGAATCGGGTAAGACGAAATTTAATACTGATTTAGCGAACGTAACACATTACCTTCAAAACAAAGATAATGGGGTATCGCATTACTTCAAGCCGTATGCGATTGAATACATTGAGCGCATTGATATTGTAGCGGACGACAATAATATACAATATGAGTTACCGATTGATTGGGATGTTCCATTTCCCCCTGTCAAAGACCCCAAATTTAAGTTCATTGATCTGTTTGCTGGTATTGGAGGGTTTCGTATGGCGTTTCAAAATTTGGGGGGTAAATGTGTCTTTACATCCGAATGGAATCCATTTTCACAGAAGACTTATGAGGCAAATTTCGGGGAGGTTCCGTTTGGGGATATTACCCAAATTGACGAAAATAATATACCGAATCACGACATTTTGTTGGCAGGGTTTCCTTGTCAGCCATTTTCAATTGCAGGAGTAAGCAAAAAGATAAGTTTGGGCCGTCAGCATGGCTTTAAAGATGAAGCTCAGGGTACTTTATTCTTTGATATTGTAAGGATTTTGGAGGCTAAGCGCCCCAAAGCCTTTATGCTGGAAAATGTAAAAAACCTTGTGTCGCATGATAAAGGCAATACATTCAGGGTTATACGTGGTGCTTTAGAAGAAATTGGATATTCTATTCATTATAAGGTACTTGACGGGAAATATTATGTTCCTCAACATCGTGAAAGGATAATAATCGTTGGTTTCGATAAGAGTAAATTTAATGGAGACGAGAAGTTCTCATTTCCTGTTAACCCTGAAACGAATCATAAAATAAAAAATATACTCGAACCAGAGATACCTGAAAAATATACGTTGACGGATAAGTTGTGGAGCTATTTACAAGGTTACGCAACAAAGCATAAAGAAAAAGGCAATGGATTCGGGTTTGGTCTGGTTGATTTTGAAGGCGTTACACGCACAATAAGCGCTAGGTATTATAAGGATGGATCTGAAATATTGATTCCGCAGGAAGGTAAAAATCCACGAAGATTGACTCCAAGAGAGTGCGCAAGATTGCAGGGTTATCCTGACAACTTTAAGATACCTGTGTCAGATAATCAGGCATATAAACAGTTTGGTAACTCTGTTGTGACAACAATGATACAAGCAGTCGGAGGAAATATTGTAAAAGAATTATTGAGTGACAAATGAACCTCACTAAATTAAAAATAATATTCTCTGAGAAGGGATGCAGTAAAGTATATGTCAAGAAGCTTGCTGCTAATGACAACTCGAAGAATCAAGTCTATTTTGGTGGCAGTTTTGATATTCTAAACATTCTGCCTATAACTGAAATCAGAAATGAGGCCGCGGGTGATTGGAACAAAGAACGATTTAAAGCATCTCTAAACTTTGCCTGGCTTTCAGAAGAAGGAACTCTTTACCATGCTCCTCAATCACAATTGATTCTATACCCTAAGTACCCAGAAGTAAGATTTTCTGGATTTCTTCATGGATGTGAAAAACCGCCCTCGGAATTGATGACAAAAAGGCTTCCAGGTAGATTATTATTTTTTTCAGTTTCAAAAAATGGTCAGGTAATCGGATATGTAACTGGGCCTGATTCTGAAATTTCTTCCGAGTTTCATCAAACTGAATCAGTTTTAGAACATGGAGTATTCAAAATTATCGAGTTGCCAAGTATTTTTAACAATAGAGGCTCTTTAATTGCTGAATTATGCAGGATTCATCAAATGGGCTGGATTGATTCAAAGCGACTAAATGCTGCTGGCTATATTATGCCTTGTGATGCGCCAAATTGTGGTGGATATACACTTGAAGCAGAGTTAGGCATTACTCCGAACGGATATTCAGAGCCAGATTATTTGGGGTGGGAGGTCAAACAGTTTGGGGTGTCAAATTTCAAAAATATCAATACGGCTATTATAACATTGATGACTCCGGAGCCAACACATGGGTTCTATGTAACCTCTGGCACAGAAGCATTTATCAGAAAATACGGTTATGAGGATCGTGTAGGCAGAGCAGACCGTATGAATTTTGGCGGTATTCATAAGTCTGGCGAACGTCATAAACTAACTGATTTACAATTGAATTTGATTGGATTTGACGTCGTAAGCGGTAAAATTCGTAATACAGATGGAAGAATAGCACTTGTTGACATCAAAGGCAATGAGGCCGCTTCATGGAGTTTTTCAAGTATGCTTTTGCACTGGAATAGGAAACACAATCAAGCTTGTTATGTGCCTTCTTTAAGCAATTCGGCCGCCACTCGAAGATATATGTATGGCGATAATATCATCTTGGGAACAGGTACAGATTTTCAACTATTTCTATCTCAAATGGCGAAGGGTAATATATATTATGACCCGGGCATAAAAATGGAAAACGTCTCAACAAAGCCTAAAATTAAAAAGCGAAGCCAGTTTAGGATAAAATCTCGGTATCTTCCAGAGTTATATCAAAAAAATGAAGTCATAAATGTCTGTGAATACCTTAAATAAATTAAGGCGAATAACTATCTACAGCGTATCATGCCTATTTAATATCGCCAGTTGAACCCTCAAACAAAACCAACAAAACGCAAAAGAAAAAAATAACAAAACCAAATTCCCAAAATCCCCTTCTCCAATTTCAAACACTTTACAAGGTCAAGAATCTTAATTAACTCCCCAAAAGACCACCCCTACACCCCCCGCAACCGCAACCCCGCAGCCTCCAACAAATCTTCCGTCTTCGCAAAACAAAACCGGATCACTTTATCGTCCCGCCCATCGGAGTAAAACGGCGAAACCGGGATCGCTGCCACGCCATGCTCGATGGTCAGGCGCTCGCAAAAGGCAAGGTCGGGCTCGTCGCTGATGCCCGAATAGTCGTACAACTGAAAATAGGTGCCGCGGCAAGGCAGGGCTTTGAAACGGGTTTCGGCCATGGCCGCTGCAAAAAAGTCGCGTTTTTGCTGGTAAAAAGCAGGCAATCCCAGGTATTCCCGCGGATCGGCCATAAAATCGGCAAAAGCGGCCTGCATCGGATGGTTGGCGCAGAACACATTGAACTGATGCACTTTGCGAAACTCGGCGCTTAAGGCAGGGGATGCAATGCAATACCCCGTTTTCCAGCCGGTATTGTGGTAGGTTTTTCCAAACGAATAAATGGCCAGCGTGCGCTCCCGCAACTCCGCATGGGCCAGCGCGGTATCGTGCGGCACGCCATCGTAAATCAGGTGCTCGTACACCTCATCGCTCATGACTAAGATGTTGGTACCCCGCAAGATTGCGGCCAAAGCATCCCAATCTGCCTTGGTCAAAATCTGGCCGGTGGGGTTGCTGGGCGTGTTCACACAGATCATGCGCGTGCGCGGGGTGATTAATTGGGCTACTTCCGACCAATTTACCTGATAGGCCGGTGCCACTAAGTTATACGGCACCGCTACCCCACCCATCGTTTCAATGGAGGGCCGGTACGAATCGTAACAAGGCTCCAGCAGGATTACCTCGTCGCCCGGACGCACAAAAGCCCCAAAAACGCAAAAAATCGCCTGGGTACCGCCGGCCGTGATGGTTATTTCGGTATCCGGATGAATCACGGTGTCGTACATGGCCTCCATTTTTTCGGCAATACGCTCGCGCAAGGGCAACAAGCCGGGCATCGGGGCATACTGGTTGGCGCCTTTTGCCATGTGCTCGGTGACCAGCGCTTGCAGTTTTTCCGACGGATTGTAATTCGGAAAACCCTGGGCTAAGTTGATCGCCTTGTATTGGTTGGCCAGGGTCGACATGACCGTAAAAATGGTGGTGCCTACTTGCGGCAGTTTGGATTCGATCTGGATCATAAATCAAAATTGGGGGTGAGACCATCTTTGCTGCGCGCATAAAAATCGCTGATATAACGCACAGCGTCATCGGCATCGTCGGTAATATAGAACAAATCGAGGTCGCCGGCATGAATATTATGGTGTTTTTCCAGCATTACTTCCACGATCCAGTTGCGCAAACCTTCCCAGAACTCCTTGCCAATCAATACGATCGGTACCTGCGTGATGGTTTTTGTTTGCACCAGCGTGAGTACTTCAAACAATTCATCGAGGGTGCCAAAACCGCCGGGCATCACGATAAAGCCTTGCGCGTATTTGACAAACATCACCTTGCGCACAAAAAAGTAGCGGTGCTTGAGGTTGAGCGCCGGGGCGATATACGGGTTGTGGCTGGTTTCGAAAGGCAGTTCTATATTTAGTCCCACAGAAGTTCCTTCTTTCATCCAGGCACCTTTGTTACCGGCTTCCATGATGCCCGGACCGCCGCCGGTGATCACGCCAAAGCCTTCCTCGGTGAGCCGGGACGCGACTTTGGTGGCCAATTCGTAGTAAAAAGTGCCCGGTTTGGTACGCGCCGAGCCAAAAATGGACACACAAGGCCCGATATTGTTCAACACTTCAAATCCGTCGACAAATTCGGCCATTACTTTGAACATGGTCCAGGCGTTTTCGCCGCGGATTTTTGTCCACTTTTTCATGGTTTGGCTTTCATGCTCTTGCTCCTCTTGCACGTTATCTTTCATGGTGTTGTATATTTATTTTGTTAAAATAGGTCTTACGCTTGCAGGCGTACGCGCAACAATTGTCCCAGGCGCTCGTAAGCAACTTTCCAATCGTCGTTGGCAAATACCCATTGGCCTTTCCGCAAGCCTTTGGTGAGCAAATAAAATTCGTTTTGACTGCGCCAAATGGCTGGTTTCAGGCCCATTTGATCTACAATCGAGAGTACTTCGTTCAGCCATTTTACCCGTTGCACCGAGGATGCATCGAGTTCAATTTTTTTGATTTCCCGCATGATCCGCTCACCAATGGCATGCCGCACCGACTCAATATCGCCAAATTTTACGTTCCAACGGCTAATATCGGCCGAAATACGCCGCAAATTACGCGGATCATTGGTCGTTTCTCCGTCAAAAAAGTGCAATAAATCGGCATTCAGCACATACGCGGCAATGTTGCGCCAGGTATCCGGCAGCGTCAGTCCGGCTTCCTG
>CAIVGO010000593.1 GCA_903905445.1 uncultured Bacteroidota bacterium | reverse complement strand
CATCTGGTTGCGCTGGTCGGCCCTGTTGCACGATATTGCCAAACCTGCTACCAAACGCTACGATAAAGAACACGGCTGGACCTTCCATGGCCATGAATGGATCGGCGCAAACATGGTTCCAAAAATTTTCCGCAACCTGCGTCTCCCGCTTGATGCGAAAATGGAATATGTCCAGAAAATGGTGCGTTTGCATTTGCGGCCCATTTCCCTCACCAAAGAACAGGTGACCGCAAGTGCTGTCCGCCGATTATTGTTTGATGCGGGGCCGGAAATTGAAGATTTGATGCACTTATGCGAATCGGATATTACGACCAAAAACCCCAAAAAAATGCAGCGATACCTCGAGGGTTACCATTACCTCAAGGAACGTATGGCCGAAGTAAGCGCGGAGGATCGTTTGCGCCTGTGGCAACCACCCATCACCGGTGAAGTAATTATGGAAACGTTCGGCATTCCGCCCTCCAAGACGGTGGGTATGGTCAAAACGGCGGTACGTGAAGCCATCCTGGACGGGGTAATACCAAATGATTTTGAAGCCGCGTTTGGGTTTATGGTTGCAGAAGGTAAGCGGATGGGGTTGGAAAGCGGCAGGCAATTTGCTGATTTTTTAAAATAGCATGTACCTCCCGCCCTAACAGTTTGAAAACCTGCGCACTACAATCGATTTTTCTCAATCAAATCCAGCAAATCATCCCGGTAATTTTTACCAATAGGTAAGAGTTTAGGTATGTTTTTTTCGGATACCTCTACCATATTTCCTTCAATGGCCGTGATTTTATCCATGGCAACGATGTAGGAACGGTGAATGCGTTTAAAACGGCCATTGGGCAACCGATCTTCCAGCGATTTCATGGTTTGCAGGGTAATTACCCGACCATTAATCAGGCGAATAATCACATAATCTTTGAGGCCTTCGATGTAAATAATATCCTCGAAGTTCACCTTCACCAGCTTTTTATCCGCTTTTACAAAAAAGAAATCAAGCGCATCGTTGGCGGGCGTTGTTGCCGCAATGCCGTTGGAAGGAGCCAATTCGCGGTGCTGCAAATCGGATTGTTCCACGGCTTTGTTTACCGCCTTCATAAAGCGTTCCAACGAAATAGGCTTCAGCAGATAGTCCAGCGCATTCAAATCAAACCCTTGAATGGCATAGTTGGGGTAGGCTGTGGTAAAAACAATCATGGGCGGGCGCACCAGCGTTTTTACAAAGTCAATTCCCGTTAATTGAGGCATTTGAATATCCAAAAACATCAAATCGATATCATGGGCCTTTAGTGCTTCATTTGCCTCAATGGCATTACTACAACGCTTAACCAAAGTAAGGTCGGGCATTTGAGCAATATACGTTTCCAAAACGTCGAGCGCAAGCGGCTCATCATCAACGATTAATACATTTAGCATACGCAAACAGTGGGTTTCAATTAATTGGTCTTTGATTGGCTCTAAGGTAATATTTCCGTGATATTAAATCGCGAAGAAAAAAACTTTTTTCACTTAAATCATTTTTAAGTGCAAAGTAACTGCATAACAATTAGGCTCATCAGAAACCGTAAGTGTATGATTTTCAGGGTATAACAAATCAAGTCTTTGTCGCACGTTAGTTAAGCCGATACCGCCACTGCGTGGGTGATTTTGGCGCGGTACACTTTCCATTGCCTTGCTGTTTTCGATTCGAAATTCAAGGTCTTCTCCTTGTACGTGCAAATGCAAGTGCACAAATCCGCCGCCTTGTAAATAATGGTTTAAACCATGTTTGAAACTATTTTCCAAAAAAGGGACAAACAACAGGGGCGCCACCATTTGTTCGCTTATTGCACCCGCCGTCGTAAACCGAATATCAGCCTCTTTGGGTTGACGCAACCTTTCAAGGTCTAGATAGTTGTGAATATACTGAATTTCTTTGGTAAGCAGCACCCGCCTTTCGTTGCACTCATACAACATGTACCGCATGATTTCCGAAAGTTTCAACACAATTTCAGGCGCCTGATCACTCTTTTTAAGGGTAAGCGCATAAAGATTATTCAGTGTGTTGAATAAAAAATGCGGATTTATCTGACTTTTCAAAAACCTTAATTCCGACTGGATGGTTTGGGTAAGCAACATTTGTTTTTCATTTTGATAGCGCCACCAATCCATCACCAGGCGCATCATAGTGGAAAGCAAAATGACAAACAAATTACCCAGAAAGAAATCAAATTGTTCGTCGACCAAATGGTTGCGGTAAACGGGCAAGTTGAATAACTTTAAGTACAACGTAAGTACTTCAATGGGGGTGATCAGGGCACAAGCCAAAATGACCATGCCAAAGTAGGACAAAACATGGCGGGCCAGGTAATTCGGAATCAAAAAGTAGAGGTTAAAATACACCAAAATGGCATAAAAAAACAACCCGATCAACTCATTGGATATCGTAAACCACCAATTATTACCTTTTTGAAGCCCATCAAGCATCATCACGCCAAACAGCACCAGCCAGAACAGTGCGTGATACACTGGCCGCAGATTTAGAAAACGATAAATGCGATCCAGAAAATTGCGGGATTTCATGCCAAGCCCTCCTAATTGTTTT
>CAIVGO010000592.1 GCA_903905445.1 uncultured Bacteroidota bacterium | reverse complement strand
TCCGCCGCCCAAATATTTCCGCTTGTCACCGGGCGGCATGGTGCGTTTAAAATCGGCTTTTATCATCAAATGTGAAGACCTTGTGAAAAATGAGGCAGGTGAGGTAGTCGAAATTCATTGTTCCTATGTACCTGAAAGCCGTTCTGGGTCTGATACAAGTGGATTAAAAGTGCAAGGCGTCATCCATTGGTTGGCAGAAGGGCATACAGAAACGGCCGAAGTACGCATGTACGATCGTTTGTTTCAGGTAGAAGACCCTGCGGCCGAGGAGGATTTCAAGTTGGCGATTAACCCTAATTCGCTGGAAATCATACACCATGCATTGATTGAACCTGCGTTGCATACCGCACAGGCGGGGGCGCATTTTCAGTTTACCCGCCTGGGTTATTTTTGTGCAGACCCAGATTCAACCGACCAAAAAAAGGTGTTTAATCGGACCGTAACTCTAAAAGATTCTTGGGCAAAAGGTCAAAAGAAATAGCTTTTTGGGCAATTACAAGACGGTTTAAATGATTTTATTCTGAAAATAACGCAAGTGGCCTTACCTTGCCCTTGCTTTTTTTTGTTTCTAAACTCAATTATGATGAAGTTTTCAATGTACAAATCAATTTTAACAGCGTTGTTGCTGTGGGCTGGAATGCTTAATGCACAACAACCTGTTCCATTCTGGTCACAAGATTTTGCTGGTGGTGTACCAGCAGGCTGGACGACAACAGATGCTTCTAACCAGGGTGTATTGTGGACCTGGTGCTCTAATCCGGAAGCGGGCAACACCGAAGCAGGTTGTTCCCCAATTTTCGATGACGCTTTGAACCTGCAAATTCCATTTCAAGCGGCAACAGCAGCAAATGGTTTCATGACACTTGACTCAGACGAAGCGGGCCAATTGTCAACCAACCACAGATCACGCCTGACTACTTCGGTGATTGATTGCTCTGGCAAACCAGCAGTATTCGCAACGTTTGAAACGCATGCAGGTCGTTTTGTCGTGGATTTGGCCGATGGCGCCTTGTTGCAAGTAAGCAATGATGGTGGTACTACCTGGACCGATTTTACCGTGTTCCCTGAATTCAGAGAGCGCTGGACAGCCAACCCAGAACGTCCGGTAATTGATATCTCTTCTGTAGCGGCCAATAAAGCAAACGTGCGTTTGCGCTGGCAGTGGGATGGCAACTGGGAATACTACTGGAACATTGATGATGTGGCACTTTACAATGAAAACCCAACTCCACGTCACAATATTACGATGGGTGAGTTTTTCTACCCGGCTTCTAGCTTTGCATCGCCTGTGTCTCAAATCGCTGCCGATACATTCGGTTTTTATGCTTATTTGTCAAATCCAGGTTTGTTGACGCAAACCAACGTGACTTTGAAAGCATGGATTGAAGAAGAAGGTGGCAATGTAGTGTATCAAGATAGTGTAGTGGTACCTGCTTTAGCACCAGGTGTGGTCGATAGCGCCATTATTCTCAACAATGTTTATGCACCTGAGTTGCCTGTTGGTTTGTACACAATCCGCTACAGTGTACGTGCGGATTCAGTAGACCAGCGTCCGGATAACAATGCAGGAAGCAGCGTGTTTGTTGTAACTGATAACACGTTCTCAAAAGAAAATGTACCGCAATCTGCAACACGTACTAGCCAAGACATTGCTTGGAGTGTAGGTAACAACTACCGTATCACTTCTGGTTTGTTGGAAAAGTATGTTGCGAAAACAGCGTCTTTCTCTTTCGGTACAGATCCAGCCGATTTACCGATTGAAAGCGTAAAAGGAACCGTTGAATTATTTAAAGTAAACGACGATGTTCCAGCAAACTTTGCAGGTTTTGACCGCACGCAATTGTTTAGCGGTAGCTTGACATGGGTTGGTTATGCCGACTATGTTGCCCCTGCTGGTATCCAAAATGGCGATTTGCAAACCATCGATTTGTTGGACCTGAACACAGGTTTGGCAGGTATTGAACTGGAATCTGGTGCACGCTATTTCTTGATGATCGACTACCCAACAGACTCAAGACAGGTGAACCACTTCTTTAACAGAGACATCAAGTATGTGGACGTTGTAAGCACCATGGTATTCACCGATCAGTGGTACTTGGCAGGTTTCGGCAACGACTATGCTGCTGTGATGCGTATGGACATTGCTTTGTCTTCTTCAACGGACGAAAAAGCATTGGCTGACAATGTGTTAAACGTGTTCCCGAACCCGGTAAATGACGTGGTACGTTTGAAAGTTGATTTCGAACAAGCTACGGATGCAACCATCACCATCGCGCAGTTGGATGGCCGTGTGATTCGTTACGAAAACCGCGAAGGTTTGACCAACGAAACATTGAGCTACGAATTGCCAAGTTTGGCTGCAGGTACTTACCTGGCGCGTATCGCTACAAAAGAAGGTACAAAAACCAAGAAATTTGTAGTGTTGCACTAAGCACCTATTTCGACTAGGCACTACTTGGTGCCAGCCGATAATTAATACTTAAGGCTGCCTCAAACATAATTCAGATCCTAAAAATCTGGCTTGTGTTTGGGGCAGCCTTTTTTTGAATTTCACCCTAGGAAAGTAGTGTAAAAAAAAAGTCCCCCTCCAAGCTTTCTCGGAGAAGGACGTCATCAAAACACGCTTCATTTATCTTAAGCCATATCACTAGATGGCATCATATCGAATTCACATTTGCAAAGGTAAGTGTGTTTCGCATTTTTTCACAACCATAACTTGAAAAAAATTACATATTTTTAATCAATATTTAAATTAGATTGTAAATCACATGCTAACATAACAATAGTCTTGTAAAAAACATGACCATGTCGTGCCTTTTCAAACCCATTAATTGCCCGTTTTTTAGTTAATATGTCGCCAATCTTGCAAATTCATGCCGTTTAATAGCAATACTATATATTTTGTGCTACCCATTTTCGTCAAATTCAATTTCACTATTTCTGGTATCAAACTCTTTGCGAACTTTGGCACTTCAATGATTTACTTTCATCGCATTGGATTTTTTAAAACGACCTTGCTCTTTTAAAATAATCCAATTCAATTTATGCTCATCATGAAATCCATTCTAATTAGAAACGGCAAAATTGTGCACCGTGGCACAATCCTCGAAGCCGATATTTTCGTAAAAAATGGTCGGTTCGAAAAAATAGCACCTTCCATTTCCATCCAAGCCGACCAGGAAATTGATGCTGCCGGGAAATATATTTTCCCGGGCATCATTGATGATCAGGTGCATTTTCGCGAACCCGGCCTCACCCACAAAGCCACCATCGCCACCGAGAGCAGGGCGGCAGTGGCGGGAGGTGTCACCTCCTTTATGGAAATGCCCAATGTCAATCCGCCCTCGGTGACGCAGGAGCGCCTCGAAGAAAAGTACCAGATTGCGGCGCGCACATCCTTGGCCAATTATTCCTTTTTTATGGGTACCACCAACGATAATTATGAGGAAGTGATGCGTACCAATCCACATACCATTTGTGGGGTGAAAATATTTATGGGGAGCAGTACGGGCAATATGCTGGTAGATAATCCAGGTACCCTCGAACGGATTTTTGCCAATACACCCATGTTGGTTGCTACCCACTGTGAAGATGAAGCGACCGTGCACCGGCTTCTCGATTATTATAAGGCGCGTTATGGCGATACCATGACTGCCCGGATGCACCCTAAAATTCGTCCTACCGAAGCCTGCTATTTGTCCTCTTCCTTTGCGGTGCAATTGGCGCAAAAGCACAATACGCGCTTGCACGTACTGCATATCAGCACCCAAAAGGAACTGGAACTATTCCAAACGGGTATTCCATTGGCCCAAAAACGCATCACAGCGGAGGTTTGTGTGCACCACCTGCATTTTTACGACCGTTATTACCGCAGTCTGAGCAACCAGATCAAATGCAATCCTGCCATTAAAACCAAAGCCGACCGCGATGCCTTGTTGCCTGCCTTGCTGGATGACCGGCTGGATGTAATTGCAACCGACCACGCACCCCATACCTGGGAGGAAAAATCAAAACCTTTTTTGGATGCGCCATCCGGTTTGCCGCTGGTGCAGCATAGTTTGTCGCTTATGCTCGAATTTTTTCACCAGGGGAAAATAAGCTTGGAAAAAATTGCCGAAAAAATGAGCCATGCCCCAGCCATTGCCTTTCAAATAAAAGACCGTGGATTTATTGAAGAAGGATATTGGGCCGATTTTTCAATCGTAGATGTGCATGCACGATATAAAGTAACGCCTCAAAACGTTTATTACAAATGTGCTTGGTCGCCTTTCATGGGCAAAACCCTGTACGGAAAAGTGCAGAGTACCATCGTCAGCGGGCATTTGGCTTGGCATGAAGGCCAGTTTTATGAAACCAAAATGGGAGAACGTATATTGTTTGACCGTTAAAAATCGTTTTGAGCATTCCTTTGGTAGAATCCTGCTTTCATCTTCCCTAAAAAGTGAGAAATTCGCGCCAGAATTTTTAAGCCACCCGTGCGGATCGCGCTTTTTAAAACATTTACACCACCTATGAAAGAATTAAACCAATACCTGAACGAGCACAAACAGCGCTTTTTGGACGAATTACTCGCCCTCCTGCGCATTCCATCCATCAGTGCCGATCCAAAATATGCGGATGACGTGCGTACCATGGCGCAAGCAACCGCGCAACACTTGACCGACCTCGGGGTAGATCAGGTGGAGATTTTTGAAACAGCCGGACATCCGATTGTATATGGCGAAAAAATCATTGATCCAAAAGCGCCAACGGTATTGGTGTACGGGCATTATGATGTACAGCCTGCCGACCCGCTCGAACTTTGGGACAATCCGGCGTTTGAACCGATCATTAAGACAACAGAAAACCATCCGCAAGGCGCCATTTTTGCGCGGGGCTCCTGCGACGATAAGGGGCAGTTTTTTATGCATTTCAAGGCTTTTGAAATGATGAGCCGCAACAACAGTTTGCCTTGTAATGTGAAATTCATGATTGAAGGCGAGGAGGAAGTTGGATCGGCGCATTTGGAAGAATTCTGCAAAAACAATAAAAGCAAATTGGCTTGTGATGTGGTATTGGTTTCAGATACCAGCATCATTGACAACGAAACCCCAAGCCTCACGGTGGGTTTGCGCGGATTGTGTTATATGGAAGTGGAAGTAACCGGCCCGAACCGCGATCTGCATTCCGGCGTGTACGGAGGCGCGGTTCCCAATCCAATTAATGTATTGTGTGATATGATTTCATCCTTGCACGATTCAAAACGACGCATCACGGTGGAAGGCTTTTATGACGATGTGGAAAAAGTATCGTCTAAAGAGCGCAAAATGATGAATGAAGCACCGTATAACGAAAAGGCTTATATGAAAGACCTTCAAATAGGTGAACTTATGGGCGAAAAAGGCTACACAACCATTGAGCGTACCGGTATTCGGCCAACCCTGGATGTGAACGGTATTTGGGGTGGATATACAGGCGAAGGCGCTAAAACCGTGTTGCCTTCCAAGGCGCATGCTAAAATTTCCATGCGTTTGGTGCCAGACCAGGATCCTAAGAAGATTGAAAAATTGTTCCAGAAGCATTTTGAAGCCATCGCACCGAAAGCGGTGAAGGTGAAAGTAACGGCGCTCCATGGCGGGCAACCCGCAGTAGTACCCACCACTTCGGTAGAGTACAAAGCAGCCGAAAAGGCGATGGAAGCCACATTTGGTAAAAAACCATTGCCACAACGCGGTGGTGGAAGCATTCCAATTGTGGCGATGTTTGAAAGCGTTTTGCAGGTGAGTACCATCTTGATGGGCTTTGGCCTGGATTCGGATGATATTCATTCACCCAATGAGCATTACGGCTTGTTCAATTACTATAAAGGCATTGAAACCATTCCGTACTTCTACCAATATTACGCCGAACTCAAACAAAAAAGTAAATAACCATTCCATTTTTAAACACAGCATACCATATCATGAAAAAATCATTTTTGCTTGTTGCCCTGTCTGTGGTAGCATTTGGTGCGTTCGCGCAAACAAACAGTCCTGCTAAATTGGAAAAAAAGGACATGAAACCTGCTGTTCAATTGAAAAATGCTGCCGACAGTGCGAGTTATGCCTTTGGTATCGTAATGGCGAGCAATGCTTCCCGTCAATTGGGTGCCGATTTGAACAAAGACATTTTCTTTACGTCTTTTCAGGCTGCTTTAAACGGTACAGGCGTAACCATGACACCCGATGAGGCGAGCAAGATTTTTACCGAGTTTAACAAATCCATTCAGGCTCGTGCCGCTGAAAAGAACAAAAAAGACGGACAAGCATTTATGGACCAAAATAAAAAACGTCCAGAAGTAACTACAACCGCCAGTGGCTTACAATACGAAACCCTCAAAAAAGGCACTGGAACGGTACACCCAAAGGCAACCGATAAGGTGGAAGTACACTACCATGGTACTTTGATTGATGGTACCATATTCGATAGCAGCGTGGAGCGTGGTCAGCCTGCTTCTTTTGTATTGAGCGGTGTGATCAAAGGCTGGACCGAGGGCGTTCAGTACATGGTGGAAGGCGACAAATTTAAGTTTGTGATTCCTGCAGCCTTGGGTTACGGCGATCGCAGTGCCGGCGCTAAAATCAAACCAGGCTCTACCCTTATTTTTGAAGTAGAATTGTTGAAAATTATGGCCAACTAGGATTCGATCTCCGTTGAATGCGGCTCACTTGTAGGAGGCGCGCCTGATCGTACCACATCTATAACCTTGTACTTGCCCGTAAAACCGGGGAAAGGCAAGATTAATAGATGTGGTATTTTTTTGGCTTGAATCGAAATGTGGGCCATGCAGAATTTTATAAATAGTGTACATAGCCCATTTGCATCGGCATGCCGAATGCATTTACACCCCATATTACGGCGGCATGGTCAATACTGTAATACAATCCGTTGGGGAATTGATAAAACCAGGCATAAGCAGGCAAAGCCGAAACCACCCGCATGGCTACCATAACGGGTAAGTTAGTCATCAGGTTCAACACTACAATCTGGTTATTTTGCTGAACATAATACACATTAGGGTCTCCGTTAAAAAAGCACTGGGCAATATAAGGCTGTTGAATAGGCGGTGGCAGCACCGGTGTCTGCTGTGCAACTGGCGGCGTGAAGGAACTTTGGGGCATTTCTTTCACCGCTGGCTTGTTTTTCCGATTTTCAAGTTCCCGCGCAATATCCAGCATAGACGAGCGAATCGCATTAATTTCCTTGTCGTCGCCAAATCCACTCAAATGTTTCCTTTTGTAATCAGCCCATCGGCTTTTTTGCAAAATCATCTGATCGTAAAGATCCTGTTCGGGACTTGATTCCAATATTTCGAGCAGGAGTTGAATGGCCTGTTCGATTTGATTTTCGCCGATCAGGTTGCGTATCTGTTTGATGTTCTGCATGTAAGGGTGCTTTATTGGGGGT
The DNA here is from genome assembly GCA_903905445.1 of uncultured Bacteroidota bacterium. Classification (GTDB taxonomy): domain Bacteria; phylum Bacteroidota; class Bacteroidia; order Chitinophagales; family Saprospiraceae; genus M3007. The sequence goes on along the minus strand of CAIVGO010000592.1, from coordinate 7,505 downwards.
AAATTTAAGTAGGCTAAATTTTTATTGGGTTAAATAAAAAGACTTAATATCAAAAAATATTTGAAAATTGAGATTGAAGTCCGTTATTTGCCTAAAAGCTAACTATGCAACGTAAATCAACTGCGCTTCATTTCAGGGTATTGGCTATGATCATCATTTATTTGATGCTCAAATTTATTGGTGGTTCGCTCGGAAACCTGGCCTTATATCCAGTCACCTTATTTGTAACCTTTTTACATGAATTTGGCCATGCATTGGGCGGTATTTTGACGGGTGCTGGCATAGAGGGTATGCGCATCAATCCGGACGGAAGCGGCTATACCGTTACGCGGGGTGGCAGTCCGGGCATTATTTTGATGGGCGGTTATTTAGGCAGTGCCGTTTTGGGTAATTTGTTGTTGTATATCGGGGCGCACAAGCGCAGTTTGACCCAAATGACCCTCAATGGTTTGTCCATCGCCATGGCATTTGCGGGTATTGTTTGGTTTGAGTCTATTGAAAGTACCACCATTTTATTTTTGTTTGCGGGGGCATTGTTTTTTGTGGCCAACCGCACTAATTGGGACCAGGATGTATTGATGTTTTTGGGCATTGCGGCGGTATTTTACATCCTGCAAGATTTTAATGTAGGCCCCAAGAGCGATCTGGTGATGTATCAACAGGTGGTGGGAATTTTTCCGACTACTGTTTGGATGTACATTTGGCTCGGTATTGCTGCCATGTTATCCTATTCGAATTTGAAAGAAATTTTCAAAGGGCGCTTTTAACACAATATAAAGATGAGGGTTCCGCTTTCCTGGGTTTCGCGTATCATTATGGGTTATATGTTGCTTGCCTTTTTTTGGTGGGCGGTACAATTGTGGCAAGAGAATAATCGATCCTATAAAATTGAGCGAGATCTGTTGGAATTGTGGTTTACCCGCAAGAACCAGGGGCTAAATGAAACACAATTTTTAGAAACAACCGAGTATCGTGCCGTTGAGCGGCGTTGGGTACGCCACAAACGCATGATTATTGCCGAAGGTTTGTTTTTTGCGGGTTGTTTGGTTTTCGGGCTTTATGTGATTAATCGGAGTGTACAGCGCGAATTATCCCTTACCAAGCAGCGGCGCAATTTTATGCTCAGCATTACCCACGAGTTGAAATCGCCCATCGCCTCCATCCGTTTGGTGCTCGAAACCTTGTTAAAACGCGATTTGCAGCGCGAACAATTGGAAAAACTTTGCACCAATGGAGTGAAAGACGCCGTGCGTTTGCAAAATCTGGTGGATAGTTTGTTGCTCGCAGCCCGCTTGGAAAACAACTGGCGCCCAGCTTTTGAACTGGTCGATTTGGGTGCCGTTGCCCGGGAATGCGTGAATGGCTTGTTGGTCCGTTTTCCAGATGCGCATTTTGAGGTAGAAACCGCCGTAGATCTACCCATGGTGCAGGCAGATAAATCGGCCATTACCTCGGTCGTTCAAAATTTATTGGAAAATGCGGCTAAATACGCCAACGAGGAGGCGCGTATTAAGTTTTCAGCGCAAAAAAGCACGACAGGAAAAACAATTCGGATTGTTGTATCCGACAATGGCCGGGGCATTCCTGATGCGGAAAAGAAAGCCGTTTTTGAAAAGTTTTACCGCATCGGAAATGAAGAAACCCGTCAAAGCACCGGCACCGGACTGGGCTTATACATTGTCCAGCATGTTGTACGTGCACACGGTGGCACCATTACGGTTGGGGATAACAAACCCGTTGGAACGATATTTACCATTGAAATTTAAGCATCAAGTTGTAAGCACAAGCGCCGAACCCGTACTTTTGCCGAAAAGAACAACTTGTCAGAGCGCGATACGATCTTAAAACTTGCCAAATTGCATGGGCAACCCGAAATCTTTTTCTCTATACAGGGCGAAGGTAAAAGCATTGGGGTACCTTCAATTTTCGTGCGCACCACGCTTTGTAACCTGCATTGTATTTGGTGCGACACAGATTATACCTGGAATTGGGTAGGAACGCGTTTCCCGCACCATTTTGATACAAAACCGGGGTATCAAAAATTCGATAAAAAAAACTGGATCGTTGAATGTTCCATCGAGGCAGTTGCCGCAGAAATTATCAAGTTTCCTTGTAAAAATGTGATTCTCACGGGCGGGGAGCCCATGTTGCAACAACCGGCTTTAGTGCTTTTGATGCATCATTTGCGGACCATTGCTCCAGATTATCGTTTTGAAATAGAAACAAATGGAACCATGGTCGCTTCCGAGGCTTTTGATGCAGAAATAGACCAATACAACGTATCGCCCAAGTTAGAAAACAGCAATAATGTGCGCAAATTAAGAGAAAAACCAGCGGCTTATCGGTTTTTTTCATCCAATAACAAGGCGCATTTTAAGTTTGTGATTTCTGAAAAAAAGGACCTGGAGGAAGTAGATGAATTAATCGGACGCTATCAGATTGCACCCGAAAAAGTGTGGTTAATGCCCGAAGGAAATACCCGTGCATTGCTTACCCGACGTCGGAAATGGTTGGTAGAGGTGTGTAAAATGCGCGGTTTTCGATACACAGATCGGTTGCATGTCCAAATTTGGGGCGCTAAAAAAGGGGTATAAGTAGGTTGTTTGGCCAGGAGGCTACTTTTTTCGGGCAAATCAAATCTACCTATATTTTAATAAACAGTGCGCGCAACGATTATCTTTGCCATATAAAACTAAAACCAAGCACGATGTCAATTCAACTTGAGCAAGCCAAAGTAAAAGGGAAAAAACTGTTACGCAGTTTTATGTGGATTTTTTTGGCGGGTTTCCTGGTGTTTTCAGTAGGGTATTATGTGTACCGCACTTATACAATCAGTGAAGGTACCCGCACCGGTACACTGTTCAAAATATCAAAAAAAGGGATTGTTTTCAAAACATTTGAAGGCCAAATTCACCTGGGCGGTAGCGCTGTGATGACGCAGCAAAGTGTATGGGATTTTTCGGCAAAAAACGCTGCCGTGTACGATCAAATGCAGCAGTATGAAGGCAAGTTGGTGAAGTGTCATTACCGGCAATTGGTCGATCCATTTCCTTGGCAGGGCGATACCGATTATATCGTGTATGCGGTAGAATTGGTGAATCAATAGTTTTTTTAGAAAAACGTAATATCCCGGTATTTCCGAAATGCCAGCCAACCACCCAGACAAAAGATAACCGCAGCAAATGCGGTAAACTGCACACCTGCGGGATTTTCTGCACTTTTGCCAAACAAGAGCAGGGAAGGGAATATTAAATTGGCAATGGAAATCCCTAACTTCATCACAAAAGCACGTACCCCAAAAAACATACCGGATAACTGCCGCCCGCTGGTGTTTTCTTCCTCTTGTACCACATCGCCAATCACGGCATTGGGCAAAATGCCAAAAACCGCCAGCGGAAAAGCCGCCGCTACAGCCAAACCGTATAAAATGTAGGCGGGTTCTGCGGGTATCCATGCGGCAAAAGCCAATACGGAAAATGTAATCGCAAATATCCCAAAGGCAAGCAACATTAAATTGCGTTTACCCGTGTAACGCACCAATACATTGATCGGCCAATAAAATACAAAACTGACTAAAAAACTAATCAGGGAAAACTGGGAGGCAAACCGTATTTCCAGCCCAAGCAGTAGCGTCGTGTAAAAAACGACCCCCAATTGGATAAAATTCAAGGACAGCCAATACATTAAATCAGAAACCAAAAACCAGCGAAAATTCTGATTCTTAAAGACCATTCGAATGGATGCCCCTAACGTATCTTCTGAAACTGACTGACGCGCATATTTCTGTTCGTTTAAAAACAAGGCCGGTATAAGCATAAAAACGAGCGCCACACCATTCATCATCAAGACCGCATATTGAAAAGCCTTTACAGTGGGATATCCAAGGCCATTCAAATAAGTTTGTAACTGAAAAACCTGGGTACCTAAAATATAGCCAAATGCCCAAGTAATGGACAACAAGGTGCTTATTAACATGCGATCCTGGGCAGTATGACCCAATTCCGGAATTAAAGCAGTGTATGGAATCACATAAAAGGCAAAAAAGAAATAATATATGCCGATGCTTAGGATCAGCCATATAAAATTTGAGGCGCTTTCTGATCCTTCCAGTGGAAAAAACACCATGCAACTACTGAGTGCAAAGGGTAGGGCGCCCAAGAGTAAAAACCAGCGCCGCTTTCCATACTTCGGGTTTTTACGGTCGCTCCAGTTGGCAATAAATGGATCAACAATCGCATCAAACAAGCGACCACCCGCACTCACAATACCAATCAGCGTCAAAACCCCCAATATCGCACCCTGGTACAAATAGGCAGGAAACATCGGCGCACCCTGTTCGGGCGGCATATAAAAGTAGATCAACAAGTTGGATACCCCAAAACCAGCCAAGGACCAACCCAATTGCCCCATGGCATATAAAATCAATACACCCAAACCAGGGCGGATCGGCAAAAGGCCTTGAACGGGTGCTGTATGTTCCTTTCTTTTTGATGCCATGGTTTAAAAAGTTATCCTTTCGGCGATTTTCCGCTGGTACGCGACTCGATGGCCTTTTCCGTTGTTTCCGGAATTTCGCTCGGAACTTCCTTGGTGCTCGGCAGGGTATCCCGTGGGGCTGCTGGTTTGCTCGCCTGAATTTTTGCCTCCGCACGGTTTTTCAATACCTTCTCAATCAAATTTGAATTTGCCATTTTGACCTCCAGGTGCTTCCGATCCGTTGAAATGGAATCGTGCAGAAATTTCTCAATCATCAAACCCGCAATCGGCGCAGCATAAGAAGCACCCCAACCCGCATTTTCTACATATACCGCGATCGCAATTTTAGGATCGTTTTTGGGCGCAAAAGCAAAAAAAACAGAGTGGTCATCCCCATGCGGGTTTTGACTGGTACCCGTTTTGCCGCAAATTTCTATACCAGGCACCTGGGCTATCCGCGCTGTTCCGCGTGATACGCATTGTGCCATTCCTTCTGTTACAATGTCGAAATACGAACGATCGATGTTTACCTTATGTTTTTGGGAATAAATTGCGGGAATCGGGCTTCCATCCCGGAACGCTTTGGCAAGATGCGGAGGAATCCAGTACCCTTTATTCGCAATGCAAGCCGCCAAATTGGCCATTTGAATGGTCGTTAATTGAATTTCACCCTGCCCAATGCCACACGACATAATGGTTGGGGAGCGCCATCCGCCAAGTGGTTTTGGATAAAGTTTATCGTAATAAGCAGAAGTTGGAAAACCGCCCGCACTTTCATTCGGATAGTCGACACCCAATTGGCTGCCAAAACCAAACTCCTTCATATATACATTGAAGTTGTCCAAGCCTTTTTGTGGATTGGAAAACCCAAACTGGTCGATGATATTGCGGTATTCTGATAGGTAATACGTGTTGCAGGAATAAGCGATGGCATCAACTACCCCGTTCAAATGGCCGCTATGGTGGCATTTATACAAACGCCCGGCGTAAAAATAACCTCCACTGCAGTTAAAACCACCCTCTGGCCGCATCGTACCCGTTTGCATGCCGATGAGTGAAACCACCGTTTTGAAAATAGATCCAGGTGGATATTTAGCCATAACGGTTCGGTCAAAAAAAGGCTTGAGCGGATCGGTCAGCAATTGACTAAATATTTGACCACGCCCCTGATTCATGGTAAGCAAATTGGGATCGTAGGTCGGTCCGCTGATCATACACAAAATCTGACCCGTACTCGGTTCAATGGCGACAATACTTCCCGTTTTATTTTGCAACAAATATTCCCCATACGCCTGCAAATCGATATCGATCGAGGATATTAAATCGCTTCCCGACACGGCCACCGTATCATAAACCCCACCCTTGTATTTCCCTACAATACGCCCCAAATTATCCTTTAACAAAGAGGTTGTTCCTTTTTTGCCCCTTAAAATAGACTCATACTTTAGTTCTAGCCCCGCCGAGCCAATATAGTCGCCCGACTCATACAGGCCTTTGCCACGTTCAATGTCGCGCGGGTCTACCTCATTGATATACCCCAACACATGGGCCCCCACACTGTAAGGGTACCCCCGAATGTTGCGCACCTGCACAAAGAACCCAGGAAATTCATACATGCTTTCCTGGAGCAGCGAATACGTTTGGTAGGAAAGTTTTTTTAGGAAAACAAAAGGAACCGACTTGGAGTATTTGCCGCTGCGCCAGTCTTTGGTTAAAAACTGATTGAAATCTTTTTCGGTGATATTAAGAATGCTGCAAAACTTGGGCACATTCATATCCTTAAAATCGACCTGGTTGTACGTAACCATCAGGTCGTAAGTTGCCTCGTTATTGATGATTAATCGGTCTTTCCGATCAAAAACCAAACCTCGGGGTGGATAAACCGTAAGTTTTTCAATGGTGGTTGCGTCCGCTCTTTTTCGAAAGGAGTCGTCAAATATTTGCAATTGCGCCGCCTTGAGCAACAAAGCAGAAGCGCAAGCTATGAAAACCAACTGAATGGTACGTTGCCGATCGAATCCTTTGTTCATAGCGTGCGGTGGTATGGATCAATAGCGATATTGTGGGTTGATTCGCAGACGATTCAATTATTTGGATGAAACAAAGCGGTGTAAAGGACTACAAAAAGCATGGTGAGTACCCAAGCCGCCAGTGTTTTAAGGGTAATTGCCCCTACATATACGAAAGTAAAGGCATCTACCGAGAAATACCAAAAAAGGTGGGCCACAAAAAAAAGTGCAGCCACTTGAAGAAATATTTGCCAACCAAAAAACGCAGGTGCAAAAATCAATTCTTTGCCAGAGTAGCCACCTTTGGGCGCAAAGGTGAAAAAGATGAGGGAACGCGCATATCCACTAAATGCCCCCGCACTGGCATGTACGCCAGGGGTGCCATACACAAAATCAACACTCATACCTATTAAAAAACCCAATAATACAACATAGGGGGTTGCGAGTTGCAGTGGAAGAAATAAGATAAAAAGTGGGTACAGCAGGATATTAAAATAGGCACCAAGTGCCAAACTTACCTGCTTGAGGAAGAGGGCCTGGGCGGCAAATAGTCCTAAAAACCGCCATAAATTGGGAAAAAAGGCATTACTGTTCATCCTTTACCTTTAAATTCAAACTGTCTATTTCGGATTTGAACAGATTTTGAACAATATATACATCTCCAATCGTTGCAAGCTCCTGCGTCAATTTTACCTTCATTTGAATAAAATTCGGGTATTCGGGATCTTGTGTTGGGGCTTCACATACAACACCTACAGAAATCCCCTTGGGAAACATCGCTGAAATGCCACTCGTTTGAACAGGCTCACCCACTTGCACGGTTTTGTACTTCGGAATTTGATGCAAAACCATCACATCCGGATCTCCTCCTTCCCACATCAAGGTGCCAAACGTATTTTCGTGTTTGGGCAAGGACGCGGAAAGACGCGCCTGGCGGTGTAGTACCGACATGGCGATAGAAAAATGCGGCGATACATGGCGCACAATACCCACAATGCCTTTGCCCGAAACGACTGCCAT
>CAIVGO010000591.1 GCA_903905445.1 uncultured Bacteroidota bacterium | reverse complement strand
GAAATCCAGGTTTCTAAAAATCCAATCGAACCGGAAGCGTTTGCCTGTATTTTTTAGAAGGATGTGCATTGGGTGCGGGTTCGGATGGGGTGATTGGGTATGTATACGGCTTTGTTGGGCGATTTGGCGGGCTTATGCCTTTATTTGTCGGGCTTGCGCCCTTTATGCCGGGCTTGCGCCCTGGGGGCCGCTTGCGAGGATGGCGGGCAAGCCGCCAGGCTACAGTACCGCTTCGGCGACTTTACTGCTGCCGTTCATGGCCCGGAAACCTTTCATGAGGCCGCGTTTGGCCCCCCGTACAAACTCCAATATTTGCGTTCGGTACGCGGAAGGCATTACTTCTTCTTCGATAATCGTAAGGGCCTTGCGTGTACTTAATCCCCGGACAAACAAAACCCGGTAGATATCTTCAATATGGTGCATTTCTTCGCCTGTGAATCCGGCACGGCGCAACCCTACCGAGTTGATACCGGCATAAGAAAGCGGTTCGCGGGCGGCCATTACAAAAGGAGGCACGTCTTTGCGTACCAGGGAGCCGCCGCCAATCATGGTTTGTTCGCCGATGCGTACAAACTGATGTACCGCTACCATGCCACCCAGGCGGGCGTATTTGTCAATTTCAATATGTCCAGCGAGGGTCACATTGTTGGCGAGGATACAATTTTCGGCAATCATGCAATCGTGCGCTACATGCACATAAGCCATCAGCAGGCAATTATCGCCAATAAAGGTCGTATTCGCGGCGCTGGTGCCTCGGTTGAGGGTACAGCACTCGCGAATGATCACATTGTTGCCAATTTGCAGCGTTGTACTTTCGCCTTTGTATTTTAAATCCTGCGGAATTGCGCTCACCACGGCCCCCGGAAAAATCCGACAGTTATCGCCAATACGGGCACCATTCAGGATCGACACATTATTACCTATCCAGCAGTTGTCGCCAATGACAACATCCTCTTCGATCAAAGTAAACGGACCAATGGTGACATTTTGGCCGATTTTTGCGTTCGGGTGGATTACCCGCAAGCCGTTGGAGTAACTCATCGCAACAGTATGGTTGTAAAGAAGACAATTTGCGCAACATCAAAACGATTGGCGCGCAAAATGTGCTGCGCTACCCCGGATGCGTCAAACGGCTTCAGATTTTTGTTTCCCTCACTGACCACTCGTGTTGGTTTCTTTTGTTCGGCGGACAATTTGCGCGGTCAGTTCGCCTTCAGAGACGATTTTGCTGCCCACGTAAGCGGTGCCCTGCATGTGAACAATACCGCGACGAATAGGCTCGAGGAGTTCCATTTTAAGGATTAAAGTGTCGCCTGGAACGACTTTCGCTTTAAACTTGGTATTATCGATTTTCAGGAAATAGGTATCCCAATTACCCGGATCTGGTACATTTTGCAAGGCCAGAATACCGCCAGTTTGTGCCAATGCTTCTATTTGCAGCACACCTGGAAAAACAGGATTATCAGGAAAATGCCCCTGAAAAAAGGACTCATTGTATGTGATATTCTTAATCCCAACAACATGCTGTTGGTCTATTTCGATGATTTTATCCACCAGCAAAAACGGAAACCGGTGGGGCAACAATTTGGTAATCTGGACGGAGTCAAAAACGGGTTCTTTGTCGGGATCATAACGCGGAATACCCATCAAACGACGTTTTTCCGTCAGGTTTTTTTTCAATAATTTGGCGAACTCCACGTTGGCCGTATGCCCAGGTTTAGTCGCCACAATCTTACCGCGAATCGGTTTGCCAATCAGGGCCAAATCGCCAATCACATCCAACAACTTGTGGCGCGCCGGTTCGTTCTGAAAGTGCAATTTTACCGTATTTAATACCCCCTCTGCGTCCACTTTGATGCCTGGTTTGCCCATTTTTTGAGCGAGGGCATCCAATTCGTCCTGGTCCATTTTACGGTCGGCAATCACAATCGCATTGTCCATATCGCCGCCTTTGATCAAGCCCATTTCGAGCAACTTCTCCAATTCGTGCACAAAGACAAAAGTCCGGCAAGGCGCAATCTCTTTCACGTAATCGGACAGGTTATGGAGCGCTGCAAATTGCGGCCCCAATACCTTAGACGCAAAATCGATCATTACGGTGGCCTCAAAGTTGTCGGAAGGCAGGGCTAATAATTCAGTTCCTGTTACTTCGTCTTTGTAGGCAATCGGTTCGGTTACGATAAAATATTCGCGCTCGGCGTCGAGTTCGGTCATACCTGCTTCCAGAATGGCTTCCACAAAAGGCATGGAAGTGCCGTCCATAATAGGCATTTCAGGACCATCAATTTCGAGCAAAACATTGTCAATACCCATGCCGGTTAAGGCAGACAGAACATGCTCAACGGTCGAAACCTGTGCTTCACCACTCTTAAGGGTTGTGCCCCGGTTGGTTGAAATCACCATTTTCACGTCGGCAGGAATGATAGGCTGATCGGGCAAATCGACGCGTTGGAATCGATAGCCATGGTTTGCAAGTGCCGGTTTGAAGGTCAAAGTGACTGTTTTGCCAGTGTGTAACCCTACGCCGCGCACCGATACCGCATTTTGTATAGTGGATTGTTTCATGCAATCGGTTGGAAATTCAATGGACAAAGGTACGCTACATGGATGGAATGCGTACCGTCTGCCAAATTATTTTGAAGCATAAGGCGTGCGGGCCACAATTGAACGTCCTAATGTTACTTCATCAGCATATTCAAGGTCTCCCCCGAAGGCAACGCCCCGTGCAATGGTACTGAGTTGCGGACCGAGCGGATGCAATTTCTTCGAAATATAATAGACAGTCGTTTCACCCTCAATGGTTGGGCTGATGGCCATAATTATTTCTTTGGTACCGCCTTGTTGTACCCGCTGTAGCAAAGAATCAATTTGTAAGTCGGCCGGACCAATGCCTTCGATGGGCGAAATGACGCCTCCCAAAACGTGATACAGGCCTCTATATTGCCCGGTATCTTCGATGGCCATCAGGTCGCGCACGTTTTCTACCACACAAATCAGGCTTTGATCGCGCCGGGCATCGCTGCAAATTTGACACTGAACATCGTCTGAAAGGTTGTGGCAAACGCTACAATCGCGAATTTTTGCCCGCATCAACGATAAAGCACTGGTAAATTGTTCGGTAACCAGTTGATCTTGTTTGAGCAAATGTAATACCAGTCGCAAAGCGGTTTTCCGACCGATGCCCGGCAAGGTCGCAAACGCCTCTACTGCTTTTTCAATAAGTTTGGAAGAAAAGGTCATGCATGGATATTTAGCGCAAAGGTACGCAGCCGCAACGAATAAAAGGCGGCGACCCCATTACGGTTCGGTCGCCGCCAAGCAGGAAACTACCCTGTCATGTCCAATCTTTCATGCAAACAGCAAGTTGATCCTGCCATCAGAACATGGTTTATCTTAGTGGAACAGCCAATACGGGTGTATTCGCGTGGTTCACCGTATCTTCAGTCAGGCTGCCAAATACCAGGTGGGAAAGTCCCTGCCGCTGGTGGGTAGCCATGACAATCAAATCAGCATTTATTTCTTTCGCAAATTGAAGAATGCTCGCTTCCTCATTGAACGTATTGTTGCTCACATGGGCAGTTACCTGGGTCAAACCTGCTTTCTCCGCGAAGTTGGACACCGCTTGATCAATTTCATCGTTGTTGCCAAATCCAGCCGGATTGTTGAGGTACAACACATGCACTTCGAACGGGAAGATTGCCTGCCAGGCGGTCAGTGCCTTGAATGCAGCCGCTTGGTCAATTTGCAAGGTGCTCGCAAGGACCACTTTTTTGGGTTCAAATTGATCGCTTGAAGTGATCGGAATGGCCAAAATAGGGCAAACACACGTGCGAATAACCTTTTCAGTATTAGAGCCTACCAAAAACTCTACGGCTCCTGTGGCGCCCTTTGTACCCATTACAATCAAGTCGGCCTGATCTTCGGTTGCTACCCGGTTGATGCTGGAATGCAAAAAGCCTTCCTCAATGCGGGTTTCTATTTGCAGGCGTTCGTTGCCCGGAATCGCCGCGATCTCGGTTTTCAGGTTGAATAACTCTGTAGTTGCCTGCTCATAATAATCATCCAGATTGTATTGCACGGTACCTGCATACTCTGGAAGGGGTGGCGCGTATGCCAACGCGGTGTTGGCGTGCATGATTTCCAGGATGGCACCAGCG
>CAIVGO010000590.1 GCA_903905445.1 uncultured Bacteroidota bacterium | reverse complement strand
TTTCCTCACGCTCGTAATCCACCAAATATTCCCAAATGGATCCTGCACCCCGCAGGTGCGGCCATAATTTTGATCAGAAAGCACACTCGACATTTTAGTTTCGCGCAGATTTTACACAGAAAAAACGCGCAGATGTTCCGCAGAAAAATTCTGTGTAACATCTGTGAAAAGGAATCTGTGTAACATCTGTGCGAAATTTTTGTATGTTCTATTTCAATCATTTCACCCGATAAAGCGTCTCCTCATACGCCACCCAAGCCGTCCCATCTTCCGTGCACAAATATAGGTTATCGGCAAAACCTAGCACCAAAGCATGCCGTTTTTTATCAGAGGTGCTGAAACGAATGGTTTTTCCCGCCAATGTTAGTTCATATTGTACGGTGGTCCGCTCCATATAATTGGGGTAACTGAATTCGGTGCCAGCCGATATACGTGCGGCCTCGGTGATGCTGTTGTTGCCGTCCTGGATGGAAAACTGTGCTTTTCCGGTTAAATCATTTACGGCCATTGGATTGATTTTCAAGGAAATGGGCGGAAAGTGCTTTTTTAGGTCGTCCAAAAGGGAGTCGTCATAACTTACAGGGCCCCAGGCGGCGCGTAAACCTTTGGGTCCGTCTACCCAGACCAAATATTCGGGTTTAGGGCTGTATTCTAACCAGCGCGCTTGTGGGTTTTGGTATAATTTATCGAATTGCGTCTGGTAATAATCGCGGTGCTCATCAAAGGTGCGTTCGGTTTCTTTCCAGGAAACGTAAGCGGAACTGTGGACCGGTATTTTATCCAAAATAGCAAAGTTGCTGGGGTCTAATTCCAGGAAATAATCCTGGATGCGCACGACGAAATGGTTTTCCAGCATGCCAAAGGAGCCGTAGCCCCAGCTTACGTTCGGATAGTCCTTGAAATACAAGGTTTTACCCGTTGGATCGAGGCATAAAAAACGGAAATCCATCGGAATTGGTTCGGACGGGTGGTACCTGGTTGTATCTTTTTGTTTGCGTGCTTTGGCGGCAACCACGTACACCTGTTGCTGGTTGGGGGTGATGTAAAAAGACTGAAAGGTGTAGCCGTCTTCCAACACAAGCGGTTGGAGGTGGAGACCGTGTTGCGCGGTGTCAAGAAAGCGGGGCCAATCTTCTGGGACTTTGTTTTCAGCACTTTTTTTGTCCCGGCAGCCAAACAGGAGGGATAAAATGGACATGGGCAGGAGAATCAGAAGGTAACGCAACATTTTCAAGAAAAACATTTGACAGGCACTGAGTTTAGGGTGTTTGGTTTAATCGTATTGTTCAAAACGCATTTGCATCTCGGCGTCAATGGCCGCTAAAGTATATAAACTTGCCGGACTGGCGGCTTTTCGGAGTTGCACGTGGGGCGCATCGCGGAAGGATTCCCAGAAAAAACCGGCATCGAGGCCTATTTTTTCAGCTTCGGTGGCGTAAATCATGAGTCCGTTGGTCTCGTGCGTGGGCGTATGCAGGAATTGGATGGCGTGTTCGTCCATGACCCAAAAACAATCGACCGCTTCGCCCCATTGGTGCCAGGACAGTCCGGGAATGGCGTTGGTCACGTGTGCGCCTTGTTGAAAACCCACGGCGTGGATACAATCGGCGATAAAATGGGCGCCATTTGCCTTTAAGTCCTTTATTTTTTGGTTGATTTCGGCAATGGGCCTGGATTGTCGCCAGTAGCGTGCCTGGATAAACGGGTCGCGCAAGGTTGCCCTGGGCCGCAATTCAATGCCTCGGTGGGCGCAATTTTGAAGGAGGGTTATTACTTTTAATCGGAATTCGGGCATTAGGAGCGTTAGGTCTGCCGACATAAGGTGGGTAAAGATGGTATTCGATGACGGGGCTGGCTAAAAATACGAAAGTAGTTAAAATTTAGTTGATTTTTGAAATAGGGCGGGAAAAAGGAAAAAGGAAATATCGAATATCGAACACCGAATTTCGAAATGGGTGCGTTCGGCATGGCGGAATATCGAATATCGAACACCGAACACCGAAATTCGAAGTGGGAGCGTTCGGCATGAGATTACCACCGAATGCTTAGTGTATCCCGCTATTTCGGCGTTCGGTGTTCGATATTCGGTGTTCGGTGTTCATTTTTTTAACATCGAACACCAAATTTCGAAGTGGGTGGATTCGGCTTGAGGATTGTACGCAATGCCTGATTTACCCGCTATTTCGGCGTTCGGTGTTCGATATTCGGTGTTCGGTGTTTAATTTCCAGGTGTTCGGTGTTCATTTTTTTACGCCTTGTTTTGGGCTAAAACTATCTTCTTCACCAGCACAATTTGCCCCAAATGATAATGCGTATGTTCTACAATCCCATGCAGATTCCGGTAATAGGTGCCGTATTTAGGGTCGCCAAAATCGGCTGCGAGGATGGGTTCCGGCAATTGTTCGATCAATTGGGCAAAGGCTTCGGCTTCGGACCAGGTTTGTTCGAGGATCGCATCCCAATCGGCTTGTGATTGGATGCTTGGGTGGGCAAAACTGAGTTCGTCTTT
>CAIVGO010000589.1 GCA_903905445.1 uncultured Bacteroidota bacterium | reverse complement strand
GCCATGGCTTTTTCCCAACCTTCCGCGCCGTCTGCTGCCTCCTGGATGTCAAAGGCTTCGTTTAATTGCTCGCGCAGGTAGGCACGAATGTCTTCATTGTCTTCTACCAAAAGCAATTGCGGTTTGGGTTGTTTTTGGCCGGATTTGTCGCCGGAATCGGGTATGGACGGGGTATCCTGGATGCCGATTTTGGGTTCTGCCTGCCCGTCCGCGTCGGTGAAAATGTAATCCTGGAGCGATTCGCCGTTGAGAAAGGGGCGCTTTTTTTCGTCTGTGGTAAAATGGGCGTCTCCAAGCGGCAAATACACGGTAAAAACGGAGCCTTTATCTAATGTACTTTCCACGGTGATGGTTCCATGGTGCTGTTCCACAATACTTTTTACCAACGAAAGCCCGATGCCGGCCCCGCCACCGCTGTAGGGATGCGGATCCTGGTATCCTTCTACCTGATAAAAACGTTCAAAAATCAGGTTCAATTTATCCTTGGGTATGCCTTTTCCGGTATCTGAAATGCGGATACAGGCCTGGTTTTGGTCGGTGTTTTCCCACATTTCTACCGTGATTTTGCCTTGATCGGGGGTGAATTTGAAGGCGTTGGACAGCAGGTTGTAAAATACTTTTTCCAACTGATAGGGGTCGAACCACACCCGAATGGCGGGTAAATTGGTAGAAAATTTAAAATCAATCTGTTGGCGATTGGCGAGTTCGCGAAAGGAAATAAAGATTTCGCTCACAAACGGTACTAAATTATCCTCTGCGGCTTCCAGGCGCATCAAACCGGCCTCTGCTTTGCGAATATCCAGCAACTGGTTGATCATCGTAAGCAGGCGCGCGGCGTTGCGGTGCATGCGGGTGAAGGTGTTTTGCAGCATTTTATCCCCGGCCCTGTTTTTTAAAAGGTCTTCCAAGGGGCTGATAATCAGGGTTAAAGGGGTTTTGAGTTCGTGGCTGATGTTGGTAAAAAACGTGAGTTTCATCTGGCTGAGTTCGGCCAGTTTTTGTTTTTCCAGGCGTTCTAATTTGATTTCATTTTGCAAATTGGCGCGAATCAGGGTGATTTGACGTACCCCAAACAACAAACCAAGGAAGGTCAGGAAATATAAAAAATAGGCCGTGGTGCTGCGCCACCAGGGTGGTTGTACGATTACTTTGAGTCGGGCAATTTCGGCCCCCCATTCGCCTAAACCGGCCTGATCGGGGTTGGCTGCTTTCACTAAAAAGGTGTAAGTACCGGGCGGTAAATTGGTGTAATGGGCTAAGCGTTGACCCGCATCGGCATAAATCCAGTCGTTGTTAAAACCTTCAAGTTTATAGGCAATTTTGTTCTTTTCAGGATGGGCAAAATGCAGGGCGGCAAATTCAAAACTGATTACATTGTCCCGGTAGGAGAGGGTAATGGAAGGGGTTTCTGCCAGACTTTGTGCCAAATAATAGTCTGTTTCTGGGTTTTGACCTACATTAATGGGTTTGTTGAACAGGCGCAGCCCGGTAATGGCCACATGGGGCGAAATGGTATCGCTGCTGATTTCGTTGGGTGCAAATTGGGTGATTCCGTTGTTGCCGCCAAACAGAATTTCACCATTGGGGGCCGAAAAAACCGCATTGGCGTTGAAAAACTGATCCGGTAAGCCATTGGCATCGTCGTAGGTGAGGATATTCCATTTTTGATCTTCCTCTGCGCTCAGGCAGGCAATTCCGCTTTGGGTACTCACCCAAAGTCGGCCGGTGGCATCGGCAGCCATGGATTGGGTGGCATTGTTGGGCAGGCCATTTTTTTCGGTCATGCTGCCGAATGCGGCGTTTTCATTTGGCAGGTAAAATAGTCCGTTTTCGCTGGTGACCCAAAAACGTCCTTTGGGGTCGAGAAAGAACGAAGTAATAAAATCATTGCCGATATCGCCATTTTTGAACTGATAATGGCGGTCGAGTTGAAGCACGGCCGTTGCGCTTTCGTACCGCAGCCGGTACAATCCGCCGCCGCGTGTACCCACCCACAGGTAACGCCCGCCGTCGCCCGCAGCCGTTTCGAAGATGGCTACAATGGGAAATTTGCGGAAATCGGCTTTGCCATCCTTGGTTTGCGGGAATTTGGTCATGGTTTTCAACTGCGGATCGTACCGGCAAAGGCCGCCGTCCCAGGCACCGAGCCAAATCCCGCCATCTGCCGTTTCGTACACCGACATTTGATAGTCGTCGCCGATACCTTGCGGGCCATTTCCCATGGTAAATTGCTGATAATCCGTTACCATTCCGCCAGACAACGGTATCGTACGCGCTGCCACACAAAGTACGCCAGAGCCTTGCGTTGCCAACCATAAATTGCCTTTTCGGTCGAGGCAAACGCCGGAAATGAACTCCGACATGGCTGCGGTGTGGGGTTTGGGCTTAAATTGCACATTGGCCAGTCCTTTCCAATCCGGTTTGTTGTTGCGCATGGGCGCGCTGTGCAGGCCGCCGCCGAGGGTACCAATCCAAAGGCGTTCGGTGTTGCCGGTCAGGGCGAAAATGCCATTCCGATCCCGGCCGCCGTTGTTTTCAATGGGCGTCAGGGTAAAATCGCCCGCCTTAAAGTTGAGTTTGTTGGCGCCTTTATCTGT
>CAIVGO010000588.1 GCA_903905445.1 uncultured Bacteroidota bacterium | reverse complement strand
TAGGAAGGAGCGGAAGGGTTCGTAAACACCGAATATCGAACCCCGAATATAGAAGTTGTGCATGGCGTGAATAGCACCTATCGCTTGCGCGAGGTTCTACCTCGTGCATCCATCTGTCGGGTTCTACCCGTTTTCCGTCCTCGGGTAGAACCCGAAGGAAGGGCGCACGAGGTAGAACCTCGCGCGAGCGGGGAAAGCATTTCTTTTTCCTACTTGGTTACTTTAATATTCAACGTATCCGCCCCAACCCCGGTAAAAATGCCCAATCCGTTGGTGACATTGGTGTAGGGCGCCGACAAGTTTTGCGAGTTGTCGCTGGTACTTTGGGTAAGGGAAACATATTCCGCATTGACCCGATAAAGAATGACGCGGTGGTTTCCATAGTAACTAAAACTTTGAAAACCAAGCTCGTAGGAATTATTTTGCTCCGGACTATTGCTAAAACGGGGCCTTGGTCGGTCGTCGTCTCCCATATCATTAATCAATTCGGGATCCGATTCGGTATTTACCACCGCTACCTGATAATATTCGCCGATGGTATTGTCCCAGGTTAAGTCAATGGGATCCGGAAAATCAGGTGGAGTACCCCCACCGCCAATATCAAAAGAGGGCACTTCGATTGAACTGGCCGATGCTTTGAAATTGACTGGAGCCTCGGGCACAGTTGTGCTCGCGCTCACCTCAAGGTTGTTATAAGTAAAATGAAGGCGGTAGGTTTTGCCCGCTGCTGGCTTCCAGATTGAATCTGCAACGTAAGCCCCCTCCGTATTTTGGGTTAACAAGTGTTCTACCCCCTCCGATTCAATATAAACCGCAAGATCGAGAATGTTAAGGTCACTGGAATCCAGGATACCGTATGCCAATTGCCGGGTGATTTGCACAACAGGTGTTTGCCCGGCTTCCAAATAAGCCGCAACAACGGGCAGCACATCGGGCGATACTTCGCTTAAATCCGATTTTTCACAGGCATAAAGGAATGCAAAGAGCAAGGTGAATAGGCCAAGTTTTTTCATCATCGAAAATTTTAGCGGAGTTTGAAAGAGAAGGTAATGTTCGGCGTAAGTCCGAGATAGTTGACATCGGTCCCAACTACCTGATTTTCAACAATCTCGAATGTTTTATACCATACATTGCGCCGGTTGTACAAATTGAAAATGCTGAATCCCAGGCTGCTGGGCGCGGTGCCCAATAAAAAATGATAGGTCGCAGCCACATCGAAGCGGTGGTAATCGGGCAAGCGCAGCCCGTTTTTCGAACTTACATTCAGAATATCCTGGGTTTCGCCGTTCAGCAATTCAATTTGGTAGCCACCGGTTGGGGCCGTGTAAGGTCGACCAGAGGCATAAATCCAGGTGGCTGAGAAGTCCCACTTGTGCCATTTGTACAAATTGATAATTTTAAACTCGTGGGTAACATCGTTGGCAGCGTAAAAATCATTTTCACCATACACGGGGAAATTGTTCCGCACATCCCCAATCGTGTAGCCAATCCAGCCATTCCATTTCCCGTACTTTTTTTGCACCAAAAAATCGATCCCTTGTGCAATCCCGGTGCCCTGAAAAAAGGCTTCCTCGTAGGAAATATTGTTAAAAGAAGGGGTAAAACGCAATGAATACTCCGATAATCCGCTCAAATCTTTGTGGTAGGCCTCCACATCAAAAAGCCAGTCTTTGTTTTCATAACTGGCCCCCAGCACATATTGGTCGTTGCGCGAAACCGGCAGACGATCATTATCGGCCAGCACCCAAAAATCGCGGCTACTTTGCAATAAATCTTCCCGGATTACCCGTTTGGCAAACTGATAATAACGCCCTGCCGAGCCCTTCAACTTGATTTTATCGGTCATCTGCCACTGCACATTCACGCGCGGCTCGTAATAGTTTTTGCGGGTTTGGTCAAAATAATTGAGCCGCACACCGGGCGTCATCACCAGTTTGTTGTTGAATAATTGCACCCGATCCTGCACATACCCGCCGTATAAATTTCCTTTAGTACTACGATCAATTACGGTGCTGGTATCATTCTGGGCAAACGTATATTTAATGTCATTGTTGGTGATAAATCCACCAAATTCCATCTGATTGCTTTTGTTGAGTTTCCATTCAAAATCAGATTTTACCGTCAAATCGCGCAAGTCGTTGTCTTCAAAAGTGCCCCGCTTGATGGTTTCTTCCTCTCCATCGGCATTGGTGATGTTGCCATCCACCGAACGGTCGCGGCGAGAGAAGTACTGCGAATAACTGACCAAGGTGTTGTTGTAAAAACGATCGTTCCAGCGCCGCGACCATTTCATACTGGAACCCGTATTGCCCCATTTGGTCAAATCGGTGATGTTAATGCTAAAATTTACCCCTTGATCCTGTAAAAAAGAGGGTAGTTGTGGCCGGATCGAATTGTCTAATTTGTCGGTGCCATTGTAAAAACTAAAAGAAACCACATCTTTGGTCGTCGGGCGCCAGGTTACTTTTGCATTCAAATCATAAAAATAGGACGTCACACTCGATCCAAACTGATTGGCAAAAGGCGAACTGTTTTCCTTATTTTCCCCGCTAAACCGGTCAAAAATTTTGTTGTACAACGGGCCTTTCCAACTGCGCCGCGCCGCCACAATGGTCGTCACTTTCTCCCCCATCGGCTGTTCCAAATACACATTGGCACTCAAAAAACTGACATCCCCGCCCATATTAAACCCGCGGTTGTTGCCATCTTTACCCGTAATTTCCGCCACCGAGGAAAGTCTGCCCCCAAATTTTGAGTCGAACGCACCTTTGTACAATTGCACATCCTTTACCGCATTGGCATTAAACGCCGAGTAAAAACCGAACAAATGGTCCACATTGTACACCGTAATGCCGTCAAACAGCGTAAGCGCCTGGTCGGGTGTGCCGCCACGCACATACAGTCCGGAGGTATGTTCGTTGGCGGCACTAATCCCGGGCATTAACTGAAACGATCTAAAAATATCTTTTTCGCCCAACGATGGCAGCGCGGCAATTTGCGAGGGCGTCATTTTGAGCATCGACACCTCTTTATTGGTTTGCATCAATTCCGCGCGTTCGGCACTGATGGTAATTTCCGAAATTTGGGCGGTAATGGCGTGCATTTCAATCAGCAGCCCCTTCAAATTCAATTCCGGTGTAAGAAACAGGGTAACCGGTTCATAGCCTAAATAAGTAAAAATGAGGGTGCTGGTATCGCTCGGCACCTCGAGCACGGTAAAATAGCCATCCACATTACTACTGCTGCCAGCCTTGGAGCCCGGCGATTTAACACTCACAAAAGGCAAGTGTTCGCCCGAAACCGCGTCCTGCACAATCCCTTCCACGGTAATGTTTTTGCGTTTGGCCGCGCCGGTGTAGGATTTTGTTTTGGCAACCGCCTGGGCATTGGGATTTTCATAGCGCCCCAGGATATGGATCGCGCCATCTTCCGCCTGAAAAAATTTCAGTTTGCGCGGCTGACAGATCGTCTCCAAAAAATCGTCGAGGCTTTGTTTAAACGGACGCTCGGTAATCGACAACCGGCTCAGTTTTTCCACATCGTACACAAAGCGAACCTTGTGTTCTTTGGCAATATCATCCAGCACCTCATTGAGCCAGCCGGAATACAATTTGTCCACTTTAATGTCCGCAAGTTGTTGTCCGTTCACCACCGAAACGGACAACAACAGCATGCTGATCCATAGTATTTTCTTCATAAGGAAAGTAGTTTTGTGCTTATAACGCCCAAAATTGGGCACTTGTAAGCACGCTTTCCTTTA
>CAIVGO010000587.1 GCA_903905445.1 uncultured Bacteroidota bacterium | reverse complement strand
ATTCCCATGTATCCAATCTTTTGGATCTCCATTATAGCGCTGGCCGCCATTTTTACGTCCTGCGAAAAAGTCATTGAAGTCGACCTGAACAACAGCGCGCCCCGGGTCGTAATTGAAGCGGCCTTGATACCCGGCACCAACCTGTTCACCGTGCAGGTAACCCAAACCGGCGACTATTTTACCGCCACCGATCCCACTCCTATCAACAATGCCAGTGTGGTGTTGCAGGAAGAAAACGGTACTCCCACCGCAATTCCGTTTGAAGCAAAGGGACATTACAGCAAAACAATCACGGCCCAGGAAGGCAAATCTTATACCCTCACGGTAACCATTGGCGATAAAATATACGAAGCAAAGTCTTATTTGCCGCCTGTGGTACCTTTGGATGCGCTCACCCTCGAGGAAGCACCTTTCCAAAGCCTTGGCTCGAAAGATACTACCTATAATGTGTACATCAATTTTACCGACCCTGCTGTGGTGATAAATAACTACCGCTTGCTGATCACCGTCAACGACACCTTAGTGCCGATGTCGGAAGAACTCATTGTGTTCAATGACAAAAACGTTGACGGCAATAACGTGAACACCAATGCCAGTTTTAACACCTTCAAACGGGGCGACCACATCAGCATTGAAATGCAATCCATTGATGCCAAAGTGTACGATTTTTACTTCACTTTGTCGAATATTCTCCTAGACAATGGCGGTTTTTCCGCTGCGCCCGCTAATCCCAATACTAATTTTACGGGAGGTGCTTTGGGGTGCTTTGTTGCTTACAGCAGCAGCAGTGCCGAAATTGTGGTGCCCTAACAAAATTGAAAAATTCTGCTAAACTTTGATTTTATGAAACAACCATTCCTGATTTCGTTTTTTGTGCTGTTGTGCAGCACCGGTATTTGGGCGCAATCCAATCCGACCACACCCTTTATGCCCGCGCCCAAGGCAAATATTGAAAAAATGGGGATAAACACGCCCATTAAGGCCGCCCCGCCTTTGTTTGCAGGCTCCCTGGAAGAAGCACTTACCCATGCGTTCGACAGCATTGTGGCCCTTTCGCCCATCAAAGGATTTACTGCGGCGGTCTTAATGCCCGATGGCAATGTTTGGAAAAAGGCAAGCGGCGTAAGCCAAGAACTACCGAGTACGTTGCCCCTTACCACCGACCATTTGATGGGCATGGGCAGTATTTCCAAGAGTTTTGTATCCGTTACCTTGCTTAAAATGGTGGATGCAGGCTTGTTAAGTCTGGATGATAAAATCAGCAAGTACCTCGACCCTTATCCGAACATCAATGGGGAGGCTACCGTGCGCCAGGTGCTGAGCCATCGCACCGGTTTTAATGACTATATCAACGAAAACCCCGCCATGAATGCGGCTTTGGTGCAAAATCTGGACAGCATTTGGGAGATTGACACTTTATTGAGCCATTACGTGCTGGCTCCGAATTTTCCACTCAACACCGATTGGTCTTATTCCAATACAAATTTCCTGCTGGCAGGTCGGCTTATCGAGAAAATATCGGGTAAAACCTGGTATGAAGCGGTCCGCGAGCAAGTGTTGACGCCGCTGGGCCTCACACACACCTTTGCTTATCCGTTTGAAACGCCTGGTACACAACCATTTGCCCACTGTTTTTCGGACCAGGATGGCGATAATGTGGTGGATGACTTGCAAGGTGTAGGTATCCCGGATGAAGGGTTGTTCAGCCTGGCAACGAGCGCGGGCTGTTTCATTACAACTCCGGAAGACCTCGTGCGTTTTAGCGAACGGGTACACGGTGGCCATGTATTGAATGCCAGCACCCTCGCCGCCATGCAAACTGATTTTGCACAAAACCCAAGTACTGGCCTCGCCTACGGGCTCGGAGCCATGCAATATACCACCTTGGGCATTGAAAACTGGGGACACAATGGCTCGCTCATTTACAATTCCAATGCATTTTATTTCCCAACGGAAAACATGGCCATTGCCGTTCAACAAAACGACGAACGCCTGTGGTCGCCCATCGCACAAATTGTAGATGGCGATATTGTATTCCTTTCGCTGATTGTGGCTTACCTGGATTACAAACAGGCCACCGCTACCCACGAAAACGAATTGGATGCACAAACCATCATTTCCCCAAATCCGGGCAATGGCCAATTTAACATTCTATCCAGCGGCTGGGAACAGGATGAGGTGCAAGTAAGTGTCGTGAATGCCTTGGGCGCTACAGTTGTTTACCAGCAGTTTCCTGTTATAAATCAGCAATTGAATGCACAAATTGATTTGAGCACACAGGCCTCCGGCGTGTATTATGTGCAGGTGCTGGATGCGCATAACGTGCGCGCGGTGCAAAAAGTGATGTTGTGTAAATAATAAAACGAGTAAAAGATGTCGAGGCGACTCAAATCAAGCATAACATCTAAAGCCTCCTTTTATCCCATGTAAATGCGTAAATTTTATTGACGGGGCGACTTTTTCAGTCACCCCGCCAATAAAATTTACACGCTACCACAAATCCTTAATAAAAATTTAAGTATTAAATAAATTGCACATATATGCATTATTATGCCTTATCATATAAAAGCTACGATCGGCGTGGCCGCAAAAAAACTTTGATTTGCCCTACAAAGCGTATAATTTTGTACATTATATCATTGACTTAAACAGATCATGCAAAATAAATCAGCATCCTTAAATCCAATGCAATTGGAAATTTTGCAACTTTTCAGCAGAGACATGAGTACCGAAGATATGCAGGCAATCAAACGGCTGATTATACGTTACTTTGCACAAAAGGCAATTTCGGCCGCCAATCAGGTATGGGATGAAAAAGGCTGGAATGAAGAGGACGCACAGAAAATGCTCCAAATGCATGAACGTACGCCTTATAAAAATGGTAATGATTCGGGTGTGTGAAAATTGTACTTGATAAAAGTATTAATCATGAAATATGTGGACCTTTTTCAAGAAAACAGACACAATGTTTTGATTTTTGGTCAATTATATTTTTTTTATAATAAAAATCTACAAATATGAGTAAGTGGCTTACACCCGGTGTTTTAAAATCACTTGAGCGTATAAAAAATCTTAAAAGGGGCCAAGAACTGGGATTATCTCTTAATGAGTTAGAAGACTTTAGATTGGCAACCGACATTTTGAGTTTAACAAATAGTGGTATTGTTGATTGGGAGAACACCTTTGTCTATTCTTTAAAGTCAAAATTTATTTTTGGAAAGTTTAAAGATAACGAACTACGACATGTTTGGAAAGTCGCTCCGGACTATGTTGAATGGTGTTTGATTAACGCAGATGGTTTTATTATTGATCCAAATGAGTTGGAGAAAATCCTTCTTGAGCCTGTTATTGATTATGATTATTTGAATACCCTACTTGAAGAAGGTAATAATCGGGTTACCATAAATCTGAGAAACTTTCCGCTTAATAATAATGGGTTTAAAGTAGCGCCACAGGAAGAAAGATATGAATTATCTCAATCGGCTGTAAACGCTAATAAAAAGAAACTATCAAAAGAGTGTCACCCTTTTATAATCCGTAAGGGAAGCAATTGGGGGGACGAAAAAGCCGTGATTAGGATTCCACGACGTTTATCCATTGTCATTTATGGTTAATGCCAAAGGAGTCGAAAATGTTATGAAAAATTAAACGCTCTTTTTCTGAAGAGTTTTGATAAAAAACGGGCAACCTGGAACTACATCAAAAACAAGTTGCAACTGACAATCGGGATTCTGGCATTCCTTTCCTTTTTTGCTGACAGTATTCAAATCACCGAATTCTTAAACCAAAACATCGAAACTATGAAAGACCTGATTAAAATGGCGGCGTTTGCCGTTGGCATTACAATGGTAACCTACCCACTATGTTCAACAGAGCTGGCAACCTGCGCGGGGCGAATGCCAAGTCTCGATTGAAAGTAAGGGAACTTGTCAAGATTATTTCCAGCCGTGCAGCAGGTTGGGGGGGCAAAATCCCCCCCGCCCCTCCAGGTTATCCAATTCTTTAACTTAAAGTAATCAAACGCTGCAATAAAACAATCACAACTGCGAAACTTAAAGAAAGACAAAGCGTCAAAGAAAGAAAGTAAGAAGAGCAGCGAGGACAGCAAAGGGGAAAACAAGGCTTAGAAACCGGAAATGATTTGAGTTGAAAGTAGCGGGTTATCTTTAAAACCCTCTTTTTTGCCAAATATGTACCCAGTTTTCACAATCAAATGATTATCAACACATATCTCTTACAACATTAAGAATTCATTATTTGTTAGGTATCCAGTTTAAAAGATGAAATGAATCCGCTTATCTTCGTCAAAATAACCTTTACCCAACATTTATGTCAAAAATGATCCTTCCTGCTGCCCAATGGTCGGTTTTAGTAGACCAGGTTAAAACCATCGCTCCTGAAATGTTTGACAGCAGCAATGGCCGTTTGCTCAACCATATTGCGGGCGAATGGAAGCTTCCAGGCAATGGCAAACCCATTTTTTCACCCATTGACGGCACACAATTGGGTTATTTGCCCATGCTGCATGCCGCAGAAGGAAAAAAAGCCGTGGCGGCTTCCGCGGTAGAATTTGACCGTTGGCGTCCTCTTTCTTTTGACGAGCGCCGCACCCGCGTTGAAGCAACCCTCGAT
>CAIVGO010000586.1 GCA_903905445.1 uncultured Bacteroidota bacterium | reverse complement strand
TTTTTGCTTTTTTAGAACTTTCCTTAATCAAAAGTTGGTCTCCTTTTAACGATCCTGAAACATTGGTTTTATGGCTTGTATCTCTGGAGTTGTAAAAATAGCCCTCAACCGAATCTCCAAGTTTAGTTATCACAAATTTGCAATTTTTAGTTTCACCGACTACACCAGTTAAAAGAAGCCTCTCACTTGATGGTTTAGAACAAGATGCAATTAAGGACAGTAAGCAATACATTAAAATAACTCTCATGCTAAGATCTAGAATCAGTTAAGAATTTGGGCTGACAAAAAGTTGCATTGTAATTCAATAAAACCTGAACGGTGGTAAAAAACTACAATTCTAAGCGGCAAGTTAGGACATTTGTCATACAACACCAATAGGCGATGCTAAGCGTGAATATAACGGCGCAAAGTGACCCACCTATAACGGCGCAAAGTGACCCACCCGTAACGGTACATACTGACCCACCTGAAAGGATTCGGATTTAATGCAAAAAGCGACGATGTATCTGCCTTCACACCGTAGACGCAGACATGTAGCCAAAGTGAAGGCAGGCCGAAACCAAATTCCAGTATAAGAAGGTTCAATTAACCCCAACAAACCTAATAATACACATTCGTTAAAATAATAAAGCCAAAACATACTTGACAAATAAAAAATATATATTTTTGCTTTGCATTTACAGGCTTTGCGGATATTGAATCGATCTTATTGAGATAGCAGCTCATTTTTTAAACACTTAAAAAGATATGGTAGCAGCAGATAAAGGAGTATTCGAACAAGTACGCACGCTGATTGCAGCCGATGATTTACCTGCTGCCTTTTCTATGGTAAAAGTATTGTTTGAGGGATCGGGCGAACGCGATCAGGTAATTCTGCTCGAAGCGCAATATAGCCACTGGGAACGGCAGAACCAGGTCGATCGGGATTATCCCACCACGGATCGGAATCGCTTGTCTTATGCCTTGCTTACCCTGCTCACGGAAATGGAACTGCGCATCAGTCCGGGCATCCTGAAGCAGAAACAAATGGAAATTGAAAGGATGCTGGAACGCGCTTTTAGCCAAATGGCCCTGCTGGAAAAACCCTTTGCGCAAACCGATGAACTGCTCTGCAAACTACAAACCACCCGTCCCGCTTTATTCAACCAACTCAAAGGCCTGGCAGCGGAGTTGTACCGCACCAACGGTAAAATGGCCGATGCAGCCGCATTGATCCAGTTTTGGGTGCAATCCGTTGCGGCAACAGGGGCATTTAGCGCATCCGCCCTGCAATTGTTTTCACAATTGCTTTCTTCCAATCCGGGTGCCTTGCTCGGTCTCCTGAATGAAAGACGCCATAAGGAAAGTGAAATAAAGGTGTTGGAGCAGCAAATCGCACAATATAAATTGCGCTATGAAAAAATCAAAACGGCGGGCTTCGCCGGATTGGCGGGTGTCTTCCTGGGTGCTGCGTTTTCAAGTTTGAGCGGAATTTCCATCTTTGGCAATCGGTACGACCAACATGGGTACGATCTCAAAGGGTTTGATGCCGATGGATTCAATAAATACGGTTTTAATGTACATGGTCATCATTTTATAGAAGGGTATAGCGTTTCGGATTTTGCCCATTTATTGCCCACCGATGTACTAATTCCTGATTTTGAGGATGACCATGCCGATGTATCGCATTAAGGTATACGGGTGTCCTGTCTTTATTGTCTAAATAATTATTTTAAAATAATACCACCATGATCTACGCCCTGTTTCTACTTTCCATCGCACCATTTTTGTTTTGTGCGGCCTTTGTAAGCCATATCAAATATTTTCATGATCCTGAAACAGATTTTAAGGTATCGGATCTGTCCTTTTCGCCCAAAAAGATGGGGCTGTTATTTTCTAAAACACCGAACTGGGTGTTGCATAACAGCGCATTTGCGTTCCGTTTGCGGGCGGCCGAAATTGGTGTGTATTTGTTAGGTCCGTTCGTTGTTACCACCGGCTTTTATGCCTTTATGCAGTTGTATTTAAATGCGGTGGATAATGTTGATCTTCAGGACTCCACCATCTACCAAATGCACGGTTTAATCGTTGCCATAAAAGCCAGGCTTGAACAACTGTTCTTTCTCCGAATGTGGCTGCTGCCTTTAGGAATCGCATCGCTGGTGCTTACTTTGGTGTTTCCGTTGGTGCATCGCATCAATTTGGGCAAACGGTTTTCAACGTTACAGGCCGGTATTTTTCGTACCTATTATTGTTTCACCATATTTACCATTTTTACCTTCTTTGGCGCCCATGAAGTAGCCCGCGAAAACAATGCAGTGGGGGATTTGGCGGTGCAAATAAACCAGGTCACTGGTCAAAATCAAAAGATACACCGGGAGGCCAAGAAAGTATTTGCCAAACAAGTTGCCAAAAGTGTGGGGCAGGCTCCTGATCTAGAAAACATTTATAAAGAGGTAGCCGCTTTAAATGAAAAAGTAAACAAAAAGAAACCAGCCGGGGACGATCAAGCGCGCGAAAAAGCGGCCAATCAATACAATGCGGTATTGGCTAGTTTGTCCAGTTCGGCAAATTGGGAAGACATCTTAAACAATGGTATTTACCTGGATAATCTTGACCCAGACCATATAAATGTTACCCCGCCATCTAATCCAAAGCCGCCTTCAGGCGGTAACGGGGCGGGTGGGCCAACACCCCAAAGCCCGGAGACGGGTAATGTTGGTGCTAATAAAGCTCCAACAGACATCAACGGTGCAAATGGTTCGGCAACGGACAACAGACCTTCCACCGCGCAAGGTGCACCGGTTTCTGAGGCGATTCCGAAGGTTGAAGTTGTGCCGGAGGAAAATATTAAAGTGCCAGATGAACGTCCAATTGAGTCTTCCTTAAAACACAAAGATTATTTTCTGCCGAAAGAAAAGGGCCTGGATGGAGAAATGAGTGCCAAAAAGGCGGAAACGATATTGGATGATTTGGCAAAAGCAAATGAAGTCTTGGATGTGGAACTGAGCGCAAGCGAATCCGTTGCGCTTTCTGCCACCAAAAAAATTGCGAATGCGTT
The DNA here is from genome assembly GCA_903905445.1 of uncultured Bacteroidota bacterium. GTDB lineage: Bacteria > Bacteroidota > Bacteroidia > Chitinophagales > Saprospiraceae > M3007. The sequence goes on along the minus strand of CAIVGO010000586.1, from coordinate 4,008 downwards.
GGTTTTTGATATGTTTCATCAAATAAAAGCGGCTGTGGTAGCGGATCCGGTCCTTAGCGTCATTGCAGATGTTTTGTATTTGAAGGCTTTGAAGCCTCAATTGGATCAGTTTGTCCAGGACGTATTTAAAGGTGGGATTAAAATGGCGAGGAGTAACCTGGAGGGATCGGAATCGGATAAACGTGCATCTGTATCCTCGAAAATAAAGGAGAATCAGGATTTGAAGGATTTGCGTGCGGATATGGTGGCGGCGGAAAAAACTACCGCAGCGGCAGAACTTAAATATGCGGAAACAATGACAAAAATAAGGCAAGATGAAAAAATGGAGGCCGACAGAATTGCCGCACTAGAACGGGAAGGCCGAATCAAACTGGCAAAACAGCAATTTTTTAGTTCTAAATGGGAACTAATCAGGGCAAAATACATTTCAGATTTCATGGATGGGAAAATAGTTTATATGTTGTATGTTACACAACCTCAAAAGAAAGAGCGCACGATGAATGCCATTAAGCGATGGTTGAAATATAGAGATCATTTTTTTGAGACCAGAGGAGAAGAGGTCTTGACCTATCGAAATGTAGAAGATGTATTTTGGAATTATGCAAAAAATAATCTTGAAGTTGTAATAGTTCAGCAGTTAGCACTTTATCATGCTGGGATATGCAAAAATCCATTTGATCTGAGTGAGTTAGAATTTTACGCGAATGATAATTATTATGGAAATGACTTGATTGCGAATATTAGGGAGATTGCTGATCATTTAAATGATCAAATTTGTTACAAGACGAAGTAACAATACGGGTTGGGTGTTTTACCCCTGGCCAGATCCGCCGAAGTTTTAACGTAGGTGGACCGTCCGGTGCTTCCCCCTTTAACATGCCGCAAATGTTTGATTTTTAAAGGGGAAGCACCGGCCCTCAGACGGATACTTGATAATCGGGATGTCAAATTATTATAAATCAATCGGGGAGCGTACGTAAAGACCCGCCTACGTTAAAACTTCGGCAGGTAAAGGCGAAGGATCTAGCCGGGGCAGGGCGTTTCACCCTTGGCTTTATCCGCCGAAGTCTTGACGTAGGCGGATTATAATCTTGTCACCCCTTCGGGGTTGGGATTGGGAATGCGTATGATTACGTTTTTCTAGAATCTTGGCACCCCTTCGGGGTTTTGGATTTGTTCATTGGTTTTAGATTTTGTGTAGGGCTTGCTGTATAGGGTTTGCTACGCTGGATTTATGTTTTATACGCCCCAAGCCCAAAAAAACGCACCAAAACCCCGAAGGGGTGACAAGATTCTAGAAAATAGGCGATGATGGTTGTTCAGAACCCCGAAGGGGTGTCAAGATTCTAGAAGAAAACGGTACGTAAAAGAAGCCATCAAGCCCCGAAACGCGGGAGATAGACTTTTAAGTGGATAAAATTGTAAATTATTTACAATAATGGAGGGATTTTACTTTGTAATATAAGAATAGGTCGTATTTTTGTAAAAAATCTGCAAAAAATGATCATCAACTTCACCATAAAGAATTTCCGTTCCTTTAAGGAGGAAACTGTTTTTAGTCTGGAAGCATCTGGCGCTAAAGGCAAATCTGATAATGTAGCAGAAATCGAAACAAAGCATGGCAAAAAATTCAGGCTTTTAAAAACTGCCGTTATTTATGGTGCCAATGCAAGTGGCAAAAGTAATGTCATCCGGGCTTACTGGTCTTTCCGCCAACTCATTGCGGCATCTTTCCGATATGATGTAAACGATGAGATCATACTTGCCGAGCCCTTTGAACTATCCCCCGAAACGGAAAGCGAACCCACTGAATTTACCCTAAACTTTATTGCCTGGGATAAGCAACAATATATTTATTCCATTGCATTCTCAAAAATGGAAGGAATCATTGAAGAAACCTTAAAGTATTATCCCGGGAAAACACAAAAATTAATATACAGAAGAAGGGGCAGAAAAATATTGTCAAAAAACCCTGATTTTTTTAAAAGTAAAAACGATGTAGAAAGCATAAACCCAAAGCGTTTATTTTTATCCGAATTAGGCAATAGTGGAGATGTTTTTTGGGAAGAACTTAGAAATTATTTTGTTGTTGGTAGTTCTGTGGTAAATGGTTCAGCCAGCACGATACTTCGTATGACCGAAAATGCAAAACGCATTTTTGAAAGTAACGAAGCAAGTGCAATTGCTATAAAAAATAAAGTAATCAAGTTGGTCCAGTTATCCGATTTAGGCATTAAAGGAATAGAACTTATTGAAGAAGATCAGGTACTAAAGCCAGATAATAATACTTTGAATGAACATGATGAAACATATTCAGGCATCAGAAAGCAAAAGCGTTTTAAGACATATCATGATGTATATGAGCATAACAACATCATCGGAAAAAAGCAGTTTGATTTAATCAAACAAGGGTCTACCGGCACATTTGCCTTAGTAGGCCTTAGTACAGAAATTTTATTATCATTAAGCATGCCGCATGGCCGGCCAATTTGGATCGATGAAATAGACAATAGTTTACATCCCTATTTGTGCAGGTTCCTTATTAGTCTGTTTAATCATCCTAAGAGTAACCCCTATCATACACAGCTTATTTTTGCTACCCATGAAACCACGTTATTGGATCGGAATAATTTCCGCAAAGATCAAATTTGGATTACTTCAAAAGACAAATTTGGCTGCACCAAATTATATAGTGTGTACGATTTGGACGTGGAAGGTTTAAGAGATGATGTCCCTTTCGACAAATGGTACATGAGTGGCAAATTTGGTGGGCTTCCAAAAATAAAAGAACTGGATTTCATTTTTGACCGACAAGAAATAAATACCAATGGCTAGAATAAAAAAAAGGGTGTTCATAAAGCCAGTGTTGTTTATTGCTTGCGAAGGCACTTCATCAGAGTATCAATATTTTGACAGCTGGGCTCAAACCGATGAAGCATTAAATTTTTTTGAACGTGTAGATGTTTACCCGGATGAAAACGAGGATAAACCTAAAACTACGCCTTACCAATTGTATGAAAAAGCAAAAAAGGTAATAGAAGATGGTTCAGCCGATTTTGCCTGGATTGTGTTCGATAAAGATAATCATCCCCGGCTACCAGAAACATTTAATGCTGCTGCGGCGGCAGGTGTGAAAATTGCATTTTCTTCCCGTTCTTTTGAAGAATGGGTGCTAATGCATTTTCAAAAAGCCAATACAACTTTCAATGCAACGGAATGTAAGGATGCAGCAGGAAAGCCAACAAATTGTGGTTCACCGCTCGTTCCTAACTGTGCTCCTGTAAATTGCTTAACTGGGCATATAAGACGCCAAAATTTGATACCTGCTTATTCTAAGAAAAAAACATTTGACCTTTTTACCGCTATTAACCATCGTACAGAAGTAGCAGTTGTAAATGCAGCTTGGCTTAGATTTCAGGTAAATGCTTCCTTAAATTCAGATCAACCTGCTTTGCAAACCTTAAATCCATACACAGATGTTGACCAACTTATTTTTAAACTGCATGATAGATCAGATAAAATTGAGTGGGGGCTTGCTGGTACTGACATTTCCCTGCATAATTGGACTATAAATGCACGTATAATTCATGGAAATATGGTGGTTAGATTATCACATGCAAAACCTCAATCAGTAGCACTAAATGCTTTATTCCCATTGCCAACTTTCTTTACAACCGACGATGACTTGAATGATACCCCTTGCGTATTTATAAGCAGTGCGTTTGTTGTAAACGATCACGGCAGTTTGCCCAATGTATTATGTGGCGATGATGTAATTGAATATACCCTGCAATCGAATGATCAGCCTTATTTTCTTTTTAAAGATAGGGGCAGTGCGGTAAGGATTTATGTGATTTTATGAACCGACCCCTACCACGTACAACTTCTCCCTACCCACCAAGAACAACGGCTGCGGTAATGGTGATTTTTATTTGGGTATTGGGCGCAATTCGGTTGGAAACGATCGCGGTTTCCGTATGGAACGTCCGTTTACACGTCGGAAGCGTC
>CAIVGO010000585.1 GCA_903905445.1 uncultured Bacteroidota bacterium | reverse complement strand
AGTTGAATTTCAACTCTTTTTTGTCAACTTTTTCCGGGCGTATCCAAGTGAGGAGTGAGGAGTGAGGAGTGAGGAGTGAGGAGTGATGAGTGATGAGTGATGAGTGATGAGTGATGAGTGATGAGTGATGAGTGAGGAGTGAGGAGTTTACTCATTGTCAATCACAACAACCCCACCGGGGTCAAAAACCTGAAAAACAAATCATTACGACCCCAGCGGGGTCGCATCTTTGTAACCAAAATCATTACGACCCCAGCGGGGTCGCATCTTTGTCACAATCAGATTGAAAACGGCATTCATGATCATCCTTAGGGACATTGCCAACCATATTTGGGCATATCCAAACTAACAACTATCAACTTACAACTTACAACTAACAACTAACATGCATATTTTAGTAACCGGAGGTGCCGGATTCATCGGTTCGCATACCGTAGTAGCCTTGGTGGAAGCCGGGTTCAAGCCCGTGATCATCGATAATTTTTCCAACTCGGAGCCGCGTGCCCTGGAAGGCATTGAAAAAATATTGGGCCATTCCGTCCCATTTTATCAAGCCAATTGCGACGATGCAGACTTGTTGCGCGAAATATTTGAAAAAGAGCAAATTGGCGGCGTTATCCATTTTGCGGCGTACAAAGCCGTGGGTGAAAGCATGGCCGAACCCCTCAAATATTACCGCAATAACTTAGGCTCGTTGATTACGTTGTTGGAAGTAATGGTAGAAAAAGGGGTGCCCAACCTCATTTTTTCTTCCTCTTGCACCGTGTACGGACAGCCGGATCAACTGCCCGTCACGGAAGATACGCCGGTAAAACCTGCAGAATCGGTGTACGGCAATACCAAACAGGTGGGTGAAGAAATTTTACGCGACACCATTGGAAGCGGCAACCCGTTGAAAATCATAGGCTTGCGGTATTTTAACCCGATTGGTGCACATCCGAGCGCGCATATTGGCGAATTACCGCTGGGGGTGCCGAATAACCTGGTACCTTTTGTAACCCAAACAGCAGCGGGCATGCGGAAAAGCCTGACCGTTTTTGGGGGCGACTACCCTACCCCGGATGGGACGTGCATCCGCGATTATATCCATGTGATGGATTTGGCAGAAGCGCATGTAGCCGCTTTGCAAAAATTGATCGATACCCCGCAGTCCAATTATTATGACGTATTTAATGTGGGTACCGGCCAGGGCAACAGCGTGTTGGAGGTCATCCAAACCTTTGATAAAATCAGCGGGCAGGAAGGTTTGCCGTATGTGATCGGTGCACGCCGCGCAGGTGACGTGGTCGCCGTGTACGCCGATGCGACCAAAGTCAACGCTGGCTTGGGCTGGACCGCAAAACGCAACTTAGAAGATGCTTTGCGGGATGCCTGGAAATGGCAAAAAACGCTGGGATAAAAAAGGCAGGTTGCGCTGGAAATTAAGCCTTGCGCACAAACTCCGATTTGAGGCCCATGGAGCCAAACCCTTCGATTTTACAGTCAATGTTGTGATCGCCGTCGGTGAGCCGAATGTTTTTCACTTTGGTACCAGCTTTAACAGGCCTCGGCATGCCTTTTACGGGCAAATCTTTGATGACAATCACGCTATCGCCGTTTTGTAGCTCATTTCCATTGGAATCGAGCACTTTAAGCGTATCGTTTGCGGCCGCTTCTGCGGCTTCTTCCGGGTTCCATTCGTAAAAACATTCGGAACAAATCATCAAGCCTTCGCTGGCGTAGCTGTATTCGGAATGGCATTTCGGGCAAGGTGGCACTTCAGACATATCTTATTTTTTTCAAATTAAAAACAATGTGTTGTAATTGAGCAACAACCAACCTTGTTTCCAACCGTAATTTTGCGCAAAGTTAGGATGTTCAACTAATTTTTCGGTTTCGTCTGCTGATTATTTCAGGTTTGCCTTGCTTGTGTGCAAATGTTTATTGCCTTTCGTTGGCTGTATCGGTTTTTTGCGCAGCAATTTTACTAGCTCAAACCAGCCAACACTGAGCAAGCCTGCCCCAAAACAAACGCCAAGATCTTGTGCCGAAAGCGCTTGCACTTTAAACATACTTGCCAAAAAAGGCACATATAAAATGAGCGCCAACAGGAAACAGGAAATGCCCAGGATGAAAGGAATCGTGCGGTTTTTATTTTTAAAAGACTGATAAACAGGATATACGAAGGATCGGTTGACCAGCGTAAGGAACAAGTTGGCGAAAACAAGGGTGCTAAACATACAAGCCCGGATGCCCGCTTCCGGCAAGTTGCGTCCTTGTGCATAAGGATACATGGCCAATACAAACAAAGCAATAACAAAACCTTGTAACAAACTGAACCACAATTCTTTGCGCGTAAACAAGGCTTCTTTGGCCGAACGGGGTGGCTTCAACATGCCATCGCGTTCGGCGGGTTCGTTTTCGAAGGCAATCGCCGCCGTGGGATCCATGACGAGTTCCAGAAAAATAACATGCAAGGGCAACAGGATATGCGGATAAGTCCAGCCCAATACAAGGGGCATTAAAACGGTCAAAACAATCGGTAAATGGATAGAAATGACATACCGAATAGCCTTTCTTAAATTGGTATAAATGCGGCGGCCCATGGATACGGCGGTGACCAATGCGCCGAGGTTATCCGTTAAAAGCACCAATGAAGCGGCACTTTTGGCAATTTCGCTGCCTTTTTTACCCATTGCAACGCCAATATGGGCTGCTTTCAACGCCGGACCATCGTTGACACCATCGCCCGACATGGCTACAATTTCGCCACTTGCCTGCAGGGCCTGCACCACCCGTAATTT
>CAIVGO010000584.1 GCA_903905445.1 uncultured Bacteroidota bacterium | reverse complement strand
TTTTTGGAAAAATCCATTCAGTTGCATCCGTCTTTGAAGCGCCCCGTGAAGGGGGTACAAATGGAAAAAGCGGTGTTGCGCAAAGCCTTTGATTTGGACAAAAACGATCCTTATTTGCCCGATGTGATTCTTTGGCGGCAAAAGGAACAATTCAGCGATGGGGTGGGCTACAACTGGATCGATTCGATGAAGGCTTTTTGCGAAAATGCGGTGTCGGATGCCGAATTTGAAACGGCTGGGGAGCGGTTCCCGTTCAACACACCGGCGACTAAAGAGGCGTTTTATATTCGTACGCTTTTCCACGAACATTTTCCCCAGGAAAGCGCCGCACGCACGGTGTTGCCCTGGATCCCGATGTGGCAAGCGAATGCGGATCCGTCGGGCCGGGCGAATGCGGTGCATGAGGAGAGCTTGGAGAAGGTGTCAGAAAAGGTTTGAGAAGTTTCTCGCAGGTGCACGTAGATTGGTTTCGCCCAAATGCACGTAGGGTGGTTTCGCGCAGATGTTACACAGAAAAAAAAGCGCAGATGTTACACAGAAAAATTCTGCGTAACATCTGCGAAAACAAATCTGTGTAACATCTGCGTGAAACCACTCTACGCGCGTCTGCGTGAAACCACTCTACGCGCGTCTGTGCGAAACCACCCTACGTGCATCTGCGTGAAACCAATCTACGCGCGTCTGTGCGAAACCACGCTACGTGCGGAAATCATTCCTGGGCCTCCATCCACTCCCGCAATTCCCCAAAGGTTTGCAACAACATACCCGTCGCTTCCGAACTCAATCCCAAACTTTCGCAGCGTTTTAAAAACACATCCTCCAGCGAAAGGGCGTCCAGTTGTTCTGTTTCGGTCAGTGCATCGAGGGCCGCGCTGCCATGTTGGCGTCTGATTTTGAGCAATTCCAGGTTGAGGTCTTTGGCAAGATCCCGAAGATGACGGTCCAAAGCGGCAACTTCCTGGTCGCCTTCGACCCATATTTCTACCCAGGCGGGTAAAGGGGCGGATGAATCATGCAGTTTTTGTAATTTTTCTTCTATTTCTGCTAAGGAGCCGCGTACAGTAGCCAGTTTTCTGAAAGTAGGCACGGGAATTTCCTGGATGTCGACCAATCCTTTGCCGGGTTCAACATCGCAGAGGAGGACTAACTTTTTATCGGCGATTTCGCTAAAACTGAGCGGAATGAGCGAGCCGCAGTAGCGAATATGTTGTTTCTTCCCGACGATTTGCGGACGATGGATATGTCCAAGTGCCACATAATCAAAGATTTCGGGAAATTGCTCGGCCGCGATGTTCTCCAGGTTGCCGATGTAAATATTGGCTTGCTCTTCGGTGGCAGCCGCGCCTTTGGCATATAAATGTCCGGTCGTGAGTACGGGGATATCCAGTTTTTGCGCATCCAGCATTTCCTGGGCGCAGGCCGCCATTTCCTGATAATGCTTGTAAATGCCTTCTTTGATCCGGGTAATTCGATCGTCCATGCCTTCCCCGGAAATGCTGCCTTGAAAGTCGCGGTCGCGCAAAAAGGGCACCGCGGCTACGAGGGCTGAAGGTTTGCCTGCTTTGTCTTTCAGCAAGATTAATTCCTCATCCGGCCCGGCGGCTTTTCCAATGACATGAATACCAAGGGCTTGCAACAAATTTTTGGGCGCTTCCAGTTTGCTGGGCGCGTCGTGGTTGCCGCCTATAATAATGATGTGCCGACAAGGGCTGCCCACCAAGCGCGATAAAAACTGGTAATACAGGGTTTCGGCACTGGTGGGTGGATTGTTGACGTCAAAAATATCGCCGGCTACGATCAGGGCGTCTACCTGCTCGGTGGCGATGGTTTCGAGCAGCCAATCGAGGGCAAGACCGTGTTCGATGTCTCGACTTTGGCCGATGAACTTTTGGCCCAAATGCCAATCCGATGTGTGCAAAAACCGCAAAATATTAGTGTTTTAGGCGGGTAAACCGGATATAATCGGTGGAAGGCGGCTGCGTCAAACCCAATTGACGGCCGAGGGTCAGCAATTGTCCGCGGTGAAAGGTGCTGTGTTGGATGCAGTGCTGGATCATTTCGGCCCGCGGCTGGCTGTAGGCATTTCCCGCCAGGTCTTTGTACGCAACAGCTTCCTCAAAAAAAGCATCCACCTGCGCCTGGATGTAATCGCGAAAATCAATTGAATTGGCCAGCATACCTTCCATTAAATCGGCATTGCTTCCTTCAAAGGTGTTGGATAAAAAGCGGGTGGGCACTTCGCCTTTCAATCGGCGCAACCAAACTTCCTCGGCCGCATAAATGTGTAAGAGGGTGAGGCGCACGGAAGGGAAACTCGATACAATTTGCTGTTCGAGCAGCGTATCAGGTTGATTCTTAAACCATTGGATGTATTGTTCATTGGCCCAAACATTGAAGGCCACGTAATCTTTTAAAAGTGCACTTACATGCATGACGAAGGTATTAAGCGGGTGATTGTTTTTCTAAAAGGGCCATAT
>CAIVGO010000583.1 GCA_903905445.1 uncultured Bacteroidota bacterium | reverse complement strand
GTGCTGGGTATTTGGACTTCCAATCCAGGCGCCAGTATTACCGGCACGATCTGGAATCCAAAGGCCAGTGGCGTTGGGACTTATACTTTTACCTACACCTTTACGGATCCACGTGGCTGTGTGAATACCGATCAATTGATGGCAACCGTACATGCATTGCCCGTACCACTTGCCAACGATACTACTTATTGCAACACGCCCGGAAAGGTATTGCTTCCGTTTTCGACACCATTGGGGGGCAGTTGGCATGGTCAAGGCGTTAGCGGATTGCAATTTGATCCGCAAGGCGCCGGTGGCGTGGGCGTTTATCCTGTGGTATACACCTTTACCGACCTGAATAGCTGTACGGACAGCATCACGGTCGATATTGCAGTGATTGATCCGCCCACCATTTATGCCGGGGTAAATGATACCATTTGTATCAATACCGGTACGCTGCTGCTCACTGGTTTTATACCTGGAACGGGCGGTATTTGGAGTGGAAATGGCATTGTGAACAATCAAACCGGCTTGTTTGATCCATTGATCGCTGGTGGCGGACAACATCCTTTGGTGTACACCTTTGGCGTGGGTAATTGCCAGGTAAAAGATACAACCCAGATCAATGTGATTGCAGTGACCATAGAAGCCGGTGCCAATCGCGTTGCTTGTCTGGACGATCTTCCAATCCAATTAACTGGATTTTCTCCCGCCGGTGGTGTTTGGACCGGAGCCGGTATTACCGATCCTTCCGGTGTTTTTAGCACCCAGGTAGCCACCGTGGGAACCCATGTATTGTATTATCAGTACAATGATCCAATCCTGGATTGCGTGTTTATCGATTCCATTTCCATCATCGTCCGCCCAATGCCCGAATCTGATTTCGAAAAACCGAACAATTCCTGCATTGATGTGCTGATTCCGTTTGTGAATCTTTCCCAAAATACCTTTATGCCTTCCTGGACGTTCGGAGATGGCGCCAATTCAACCCTTGCGAATCCAAGCCATACGTACACCGATACGGGCACCTATAAAGTGACCCTGATCACCAAAAATGAATTCGGTTGTATTGATTCTATCAGCAGAAATATTTTTGTAACCCGGCCGCCCGTTGCAATTTTTAGTACCGAACCCGATTCCGGTTGCGCCGTATTAAAAGTCAAATTCTTCAATACCAGTTCGGGCTTTGAAACCAATTATACCTGGGATTTTGGGGATGGCCAAACCAGTACCCAATACGACCCAGGCGAGATTTCGTTTCAACAAGGACAAGGGGACACCATCTATTATATCGTGTTGACTGCCCAAAATTTGTGCGCCGTGCGTACCTGGACGGACAGCATCAAGGTCTTCCCATGGCCCTTGGCCAACTTTGGCACCAACGTGGATACCATTTGTACCGGCGAAACCATCAGTTTCTCCAACCTTACCCTCGGTAAACCGGATTCTTTTGAATGGGATTTCGGGAATGGGGTTACATCGGTAGACACCCTGCCGAATCCGGTGCAGTTTTTTACCGATTCTACCTATAAAACCTATACCATCCGATTGGTTGCGACCAATTTTTGTGGATCCGACACAGCAACCTATCCCGTAATCGTAAAACCGGTGGATGTGCGCGCATTTTTCAATATTCCAAACAACACGGGTTGCGAGCCGTACACCCTGGATTTTACCAATTTTGCAACCTTAGGTGCCACCGTATCCTGGGAATTTGGCGATGGCAATACATCTGCTACACCCAACCCAACCCACACCTACACCAAAGATGGTTTATACAAAGTTGTACAAAGGGCAAGTTCAGGTTGCGGGTATGACAGCACCATCGTTTGGATAACGGTATTGCCTGCGCCCGATGTATCGTTTAACCATGCGCCCCAGGTTTGCCGAAATGACACTTTGCAATTCAACAACACCTCTCCGACACCCCTTTCCGGAACCATTTGGGATTTTGGCGATGGAGACTCAAGTTTGTTGTATCATCCAGTCCATACCTGGGCACAATCGGGTGTTTTTCCGGTAACCCTAACAGGGATTTCTGCGGCCAATGGTTGTCCTGGCAATACAGTTGGGTCGGTCAATGTTTTAACCTTACCTGTTATTCGGTTTGAACCGAGTCAGCCCGATGGTTGTATTCCGCTGGAAATTAATTTTACCAATAATTCGTTGAACGCCAACTACTACAACTGGAATTTTGGCGATGGGAACACTCAAATAGGCAGCACCGTTTCGCATATTTACACCGTTGCGGGTCAGTATCCGGTTTGGTTGCAAGGGGTCGATTTAAATGGTTGTAAAAATGATACAACCTTGTATTACATCACGGCGCACCCGATCCCATCCCCCCAATTTAGCATTGAACGGGATCGCCTTTGTGGGCTCCCCGTGACAGCACAAATGGTAAATCAGACGCCGGATGCCACCAGTTACGCCTGGAACATGGGCAATAATACCACCAGTGTTCAAAACAACCCCAGTGTGGAGTATCCTCAGGCGGGCGATTACACCATTCAATTAATTGCTACCAATACATTTGCATGCAAAGACACCGTGGAGCAGGTCTTTAGCGCATACGCCATTCCACAGGCCCAATTTGAATGGGATCCTGCCGAAGGTTGCGCTCCCCTGGAGGTTCAATTTGAAAACCTGTCGTTGTACAGCAACCTAGCGAAATGGCTTTTTTCGGATCAGCAAACCTCGGCCGAATATGCACCGGCACACACCTTTCAAGCCGCAGGATTTTATGGCGCGCGATTGATCGCATCCCACCGCGATGTCTGTTTCGACACCCTTGATTTAAAGGACATTATTTGGGTAAAACCAAGTCCGTACGCCAATTTCTCCTTCGTTGAAAACCTGACCATGCCGCCATCCGGGGAATTTCAGTTTACCGATTTATCCGTTGATGCCGTTCAATGGGACTGGGATTTTGGCGATATGGGCACAAGTGATGCGCAAAATCCGGAACACCGGTACTATTACAACGGACCTAAAATGGTTCGACTCCTGGTAACGAGCGAAAATGAATGTACGGATGATACCATACAGGTGGTAAATCCAACCTTTATGAAAGGTTTGTTTATCCCGAATGCCTTCACGCCCGGACTTAATGTAGGCGATGCGGCCTTGTTCAAACCGAAAGGTGTTGGTTTGGTATCGTATGAAATTGAAGTGTATTCTCCCTTTGGACAGTTGCTTTGGAAATCAGATAAACTGGATGAAGGTCGACCAGCGGAGGCCTGGGATGGCACTTATGATGGGAAATTGATGCCGCAGGATGTGTATACCTGGAAGGTTACCAAAGCTGTGTTTGACAATGGCACCCTTTGGCCGGGCAATTTTGATGCGGGAACGGGTGCCGGGAAAAAAGTTGGATCGGTTACGTTGATCCGGTAATGTTTTACATGTGCGTGTATGCGTTTGTACCCGAGTATGGGAGGCGGTTGCATCTAACCCAGCGCATAGTCGTGAATTTTAAAGAGCCGTCTCACGCGTTTTGCATGTGGGGCGGCTCTTTTTTTGGGGTAACAAATATTCGATATCTACAAAGATGCGACCCCGCTGGGGTCGTATTGATTTGTTTTTCAGGTTAAGGGCCCTGGTAGGGTTGTGATTCATTGTTTTTCAGGACGATCGTTAGTGGCAAAGGGCCTTTCGTTTAGCAAAACGCTAATGTAAAAAACAACGTGTGCTGTCATCCTGAGGGCCGTTTCTTTCCCGAACAAATCATGCGCTACCAATAATGTGAACGGGAAAGAAACGGACGGAAGGATCTAGCCAGGGGTGATTGTAATGGTATGACCATGAATCAAATAATCATTCCATGTACGTCTACAAATGCGCGACTTCTCCGAAGTCGTAAGGGTGGGGGGACGTTTGTTTTTTTCTACAAAGATGCGACCCCGCTGGGGTCGTATTGATTTGTTTTTCAGGTTAAGGGCCCTGGTGGGGTTGTGATTCATTGTTTTTCAGAGGCATTTTTTTACCATGAAATTCAATTTTCTTTTCCTATTCCCACACAACCATCCATTTCGCCGCTTTCCGATTTCTACAAAGATGCGACCCCGCTGGGGTCGTAGTGATTTGGTTTTCAGGTTAAGGACCCTGTTGGGGTTGTGATTAATTTTTTTTCAGAATGACAGCCCTTGTTGTTATGGTCATTAGCGCTTTCGTTATCCATCAAAATCCACCAACCTCAAAAAAAACACCCCAACCGAATCCGATTGAGGCATTTTTTTACCATGAAATTCAATTTAGATCCCTACTCCGCCACCACCATCCATTTAGCCGCTTTCCCTTCCTTGCTCAACAAGGTCACCACATAGTTCCCTGCAGACAGTTTTCCAAAGTTTACAGGCACCGGCGTGGTACCATCCTGCACAAACGATTGGGTATACACCAATTTCCCTTGCACATCATTGATCAGCAGCAGATACGATTCCGTTTTGTCGGACTTGATTTCCAGATTGAAATGATCTACACAAGGATTGGGGCTGATGCTCCAATCTTGCACAAGTGTTTTTCCTGAAAACAAACCGACCAGAGGCGAGCCAGTGTATTTAAACATTTGCGTTTTGTGGGCAAATTGCTGGCCTTCTCCACCCCAGCCGATGGTGGGGCTGATGAAGGTGGGCCAGTGAATATTTTCACCGATACTGATTTGTTGCCAGGTGATTCCGCGGTCCGGGCTGACCCAGGTGGCGAAATAGCCATCAGTTATGCTGCCTTTGCAGGTGGTAAGTATGATATAAGGACTGTTAGGAATATAGTTAAACCCAAATACTGCGGTGGAGTCTCCTATGACTGAATAATCCAATTCATTCCAGGTTTCTCCACCATCCGCTGTAATAATCATCTGAACGGGTAATAGATTTGGTGTAACATATCCGAAAGAGCAAATTCCATGTAATGCGTCCGAAAAATTTATACTATAAATATAGTCTAATGGACTTTGAAAAACCTGCCAAGATTGACCTTTATTTGAACTCCGATAAACCCTTCCTTCACTGGTTCCGAACCAAACCCAGTTTTCAAAGGAGGTTCCGATATAGGCAAATTCACCTGGAATGGGATTAGGAATACTATCTGGGTGCACTTTTGTCCAATCGTTGCCACCATTTACAGTCGTAAAAATTAAAAACTCCCCATTTTTAGGATCAGCCATCACAACGCCCTGGTTAGCATCAAAAAAATGAACATAGTTTACAAATGCCTTGCCTAATCCGAAATCAGGTGAATATGCAGACGTGAAACTATTACCACCATCCTCCGTTTTTAAAATTGTTGAATTTGCTGAGTCAAAAAAAGCCGCTATAAAGCAATTGTTTTCGTCTAATGCTGAAATGGATGTAATTAAGGGAAGGCTTCCTAGTGGCACTTGATTTGTCTTCCAACTTAACCCTCCATTTTTCGAAACGCCAACAAATGCCGAGTCTGTATCTGGAGATCCATAGCCATTGAATTTAACAAAAACGCGATGGCCAGCAGACCAAACTGTGTTTTCGTTTACAATATCAATGGCTTTAACTCCTATGGTGTCCCCAAAATTTGGGGTAAAATTTGTCCATTGCGCATTTAATCTTAAACTTAATATAAGCAGAAGGAGTAAAGTTCTGTTTTGCATGATGATTGTTTTTTAAGTAGTATTTTATTTAAAAGTAAAATACTTTAGTCCGTATTTTGCTTTAAATAAAATTTTAATGTTTTTTAGATTGATGAGGTTTATTGTAAAGGTATTACTCGGTTTTAATAACCTTAAATGGTAAGTTGTCATTGATACCTTCAATCCTGCAAAAGTAAATGCCAGGTCTTAAATTGCTAATATCTAAGTAGTTATCACCAGGAGACAACGTGAAATCTGAAATTATGAATCCATCGGTATTGTAGATGGTTGCTTTATGGTCTAGGTTCTCAAAATTTTCCAAATGTATAATTATGTTATTAGATGTTGGATTTGGAAAAAATGTGAATAATTTTGAATTGGTTTTATCGAATCTTGGTTCACTGAAGTTAGGTTCCTTATAAAAGTTACCGGACCCAGAATACAATTTAAACTGAAGGTCTTCATACAATGGTTG
>CAIVGO010000582.1 GCA_903905445.1 uncultured Bacteroidota bacterium | reverse complement strand
GTCGTTGCGCAGCAAGTGTATGGATCAGTGGTTACCGTCAAGTTTGCTCGACAAACCAACGCTGGACCCGCTTCATCCACCACTTTAATAAACTGGATGTATTCATGTGGGTTTGCGGATGGCGGGAATGGCGTAGTTGGTAAGCACCAATCTACTACCGTCCAGGTACGCAAGATTTTATAAGTTCCATCACAAACTGGAAGCACCTGATCCGTATAAGCAGCCTGCAATTCGCAGAAAGCAGGATCTGGGAACAAGCCCCAGTTGATGCCAAATGCTGTTACAAATGGAACACCCGTTACCGATGGGTTCGTATTGACATTATTTGAATTGCAAGAGATGGTAAAGTCCGCTGGGAACAATACGCTTTGAACGTGTACGCGTTTGAAGTAAATGTACTGCGTACAGATGCTTTCGTTGCCCCAAGCGTCTTTTGCAGTCCATTTACGTACTACATATGCGCTGAGATCAGCTACACCGTTGAAGCCCTGGCCACAAGCCAAGTCATTCCAGGTGTCTACAAAAGTCAACGTGTAATTCGAACAATCCGTTACGGTTGGGAATGCGGTTGCGATGCCCAATACGTTTTTGATGTAGTTCGGTTCGTAGTTCGTGATCGGGCAGAACAACGTGATGTTGCTGCAAGTGATCTCTGGCTCCAGTTTATCTTCGATTTTGATGTTGCCCCAGCATTTGTTGTCGGTTACCAAATGCGTTACGCGCACCTGGTAGGTTTTACCCACATCGCTGGCGTTTACCACACCAGGTACCCATGGGCCGTTGCCATAAGGAAGGGTAACGTCCAATTCAACTACATAATCATCGTAGCAACCATAAGAACCTTCCAGGATATCATCCGGGTTGATTTCTGACACACAATCTACATCTAAAGACAAGTAAACCAAATCGTTACAAGCCAATTGGGCTGGTGTAGCGATTACATTTACAATGGTTGATACTTTTTGGATACAACCTGGGTCGTTCGGGCCAGCCGCTTTAGGCGTGCCGCCGTTCACCGTGTATTCAATCGTGTATTGACCAACACCGGCACCTGGATTGAACTGGGTTGCCACAACACCATTTACTGTAAATACAGCGCTTGCGATGTTGGCATCGCCAGGTGTGCCAGTCAAGTTAACTACATCTGAGTACAAGCAGAAATCGCCGCTCAAATCAGCAGTGATCGCTGGGTTTGGATATTGGCAGGAATTGCCGATGCTCAGGGTAGTGCCCTGGTTATTAGTCACTACCAAGGAGTAACCGAGTGCATCCACGTGGATACCTTTCAATTGGAAGGCATTTACGCCCGATGGCGTCAAAACCGTACCAACTGTTATAGGGGTAGGCACAGCAGGCGGTGCCGGGCTAAACGCACTATACAAGCCATTTACCGACAACACCATCCAGATTTGGTTGCTTGGTGCATTTACCTGAATTGTTTCGTCGAATTGGCCGTTTGTTAAGTTCGTTGCGTTGTTTTTACAAACACATGGATCCGTAATGGATGGGGTACAATTGAACGTAAAGATCGTTACAGAACCCGTCATATTGTTCGAACAGTTGGTCGAAACACTGGTACCTACTACCGTGTAAGTTCCAACTACGGTTTGAAGACCGAAACTGAGTACGTTACCAGTACCAGCAACCGGAGCGCCCACATTGACACCACCGCGTTGCAACTGATAATTTACGCCAACTACTGATCCGCTTAAGCCAACCAAAGTACCAGGATCGGTACCCAGGCAGTAGCCGCCGCCGCCTGTTACCGCAAAGGCAGTTGGCAATGGATTTACCGTAATCGTACGGGTTGAAGTGGCCGAACAGCCATTTGCATTCGTTACCGTAACCGTATAAGTAGTCGTTACAGCAGGCGATACCGTGATCGCCGCCGTAGCAGCACCCGTGCTCCAAACATAAGCAGTACCACCTGTTGCGGTGATCGTTGCCGATGGGCCAGCACAGATGATGCCATCATTGTTGGTTGTGCCCGATGTTTCAGCAACCGTTGTAGCGGGTGTTGGAAGCGGGTTAACCGTGATGGTAGAAGAAGATGTTGCCGAGCAACCAGCAGCGCTGGTTACCGTTACATTATAAGTAGTCGTTGCGCCAGGTGTAACTGTAATGGCAGCAGTAGTAGCACCCGTGCTCCAGGTGTAACTTGCGCCACCAGATGCAGTGAGTGTTGCCGATGCGCCAGCGCAAAGAATACCATCGTTGTTCGTAGTACCCGAGGTTTCCGCAACTGCAATCGCAGGGGTTGGAATCGGGTTAACCGTGATCGTTGACGTTGAAGTGGCCGAGCAACCATTTGCATTCGTTACCGTAACGGTATAGGTCGTGGTAGACGCAGGTGTTACGGTGATGCCCGCAGTGCTAGCACCTGTACTCCAGGCATAACTTGTTCCACCAGAAGCAGTTAAAGTAACTGATGCACTTACACAAATTTGACCGTCATTATTGGCAGAACCCGAAGTCTCCGCAACCGCAATCGCAGGGGTTGGAAGTGGGTTCACGGTGATGGTGGAAGAAGATGTTGCATTACAACCAGCAGCGCTGGTTACCGTTACATTATAAGTAGTCGTTGCGCCAGGTGTAACCGTAATGGCAGCAGTAGTAGCACCCGTGCTCCAGGTGTAACTTGCGCCACCAGATGCAGTGAGTGTTGCCGATGCGCCTGCACAAAGAATACCATCATTGTTGGTTGTTCCCGAAGTTTCAGCAACCGTTGTAGCGGGTGTTGGAAGCGGGTTTACCGTGATAGTAGAAGAAGATGTTGCATTACAACCAGCAGCGCTGGTTACCGTTACATTATAAGTAGTCGTTGCGCCAGGTGTAACCGTAATGGCAGCAGTAGTAGCACCCGTGCTCCAGGAATAAGTTGCGCCACCAGATGCAGTGAGTGTTGCCGATGCGCCAGCGCAAAGAATACCATCGTTGTTCGCAGTACCCGAAGTTTCCGCAACCGCAACCGCAGGGGTTGGAAGTGGGTTAACCGTGATCGTAGTTGAAACTGTAGTGATGCAACCATTGGCCAAACTAATCGGAGTTAGTATAATTTGACCATTGCCTAACCAAATACCGTTATTCATAGCAGTATTGGTCAGAGTGACATCCACAAAGTTGGATCCACCTGCGCCACCGCCGCCGCCGCCTTTGTTATTACCACTGCAGCCAACTGTACCCGCAGAGCCGCCGCCGCCGCCGCCGCCGTTTACGTAACCGCCGCCGCCGCCGCCGCCTGCAGGAATTGAAGGACAGCAACAAGTTTGGCCGTTACCGCCTGCTCCATTTGAATTACCCGGTGCACCCAAGAAACCACCACAACCAATACCTGCTGCGCCACCGGCTCCTACAGTGCCACCAAAGCCGCCGCCGCCATCAGGGGAATCGACACCTTTGACACCAGCACCGCCGCCGCCAACACCGCCATTACCACCCATGTGGCTTGCAACACAACCGGTAGTACCGCCGCCGCCGCCGCCACCTGCAACAATTACACGATTTGAAGAAGCCGTACCCCCCACACGAATGTCGGATGCACCGCCGCCACCGCCGCCATCTTGATTGCCACCATTGGCTCCACCATTAAATCCGCCTGTAACACCATTACCGGCGCCGCCAACATATAAATTTAAAACTTGTCCAGGAGTAACAGCCAATGTTCCGGTTGCTTCTCCACCGTTTGCACCTAAGCCTGCATTCGCTCCTGCACCATTTGCACCCTGAGCGCCCCAAGCCTGAATCATCAGACTGGTTACCCCTGCAGGAACAGTATAGGTCTGCATTCCGCCTGTAAAATTGTAAATTACAGGAGCACTTACATTACTGTCGGTTACCGAAACCGTGTAGGTAGTCGTTGCATTCGGACTAACTATAATAGAAGGAGTGATGTCTCCATTGCTCCATAAATAGTTCGTACCACCAGTGGCTGTTAATGTAGCCGACGCTCCGGCACAAATTACCCCATCATCATTCGCAGCACCCGAAGTTTCCATTATAGTTATGGAAGCTGCTGGCCCTGAAACCACATTAATCGTAGCAGAAGCAGTGCTTGTACAATTATTTATGTCGGTTACGGTCACCGTATAAGTTGTCTGGCTACCCGGTGTAACGGTGATAACTGCTGTCGTTGCACCCGTGCTCCAAAGGTAGGTACCACCGCCCGATGCAGTTAGGGTCGCTGGCTCACCAGCACAAACTGTATTATCGTTCGTGACCGCGCCTGATGTTTCGCTTACAGCGATGGCCGAAACAGTGGCCGGATTTACTGTGATCGAGAATGTTTCGGGATTGCCCGCGCAAGTAACACCTGAGATGCAACCCGCCGCCAAGTCTTCTACTTCTGAAACCGGCAATGCGCGGTTGTAAATCTGAAACTCATCCATAAAACCACCTGGATTTAAGCCAGAATTATTACCGTAGCCCCCAACTTTGAACGGACCAGGGCCTAAAATATTTAATGCACCTTGCGCTACCGTATTTACCAAAACACCATCAAGGTAAGCTCGAATTTGATTATTGGGCATATCGTATACAAATGTACAAGTGTGTGGATCCACCGTAGCCCCGCCAGTGAGCAGCACATCTGTAATACCGCCGCCACGCAATATCCAGTTATTAGCTCCGGCTACTCCGTTGGTAAAGCACCTGAAACCACTTGCATTTGCATCTCCAAAAATATACCATAAAGTTGATGATGGCGTAATATTAGCAGTCTTAAATGAAATTGTCCAGGAAGTACCCGTCAAATCGGTAACCCAACCTGTATTTACAAAATCTGTTGAAGAATTACCATTGGAACCAATAAGTGTTCCGTCGCAAATGGCACTTCCACCTTGCGTAATAGCGCCTTCAATAGTAGCATTTGCTGTGCCCATAGGCGGGTTAACAGCCAAGTTCGGCACATTTGTACCAGAACCATCAAAACGATAGTAGAACAATTCCGGCATTGCAGGTACCCCAACTGTAGTACTTGGCGTAACCGTAATATTAGCAACGATTGGCGAAGCCGTAGCGTTGGTAGCCATAAAGGAGGCAATATTTCCTGTACCCGTTGCGGCTAAGCCGATCGCAGTATTATCATTTGTCCAATTATATTCAGTCGTTGCAACAGCACCACTAAAAGTTACCGGAGCAGTAAGCGACTGATTGCACACTACCAGGTTACCCAAGGGATTAACCGTAGCAGTAGGGGCAACCAGAACGGTCGCAAAAACAGTATCACCGACACAAGCACCATTTGTTGGAATCACGGTGAAGGAGACCAATACGTCTGTATTAGTGGTGTTCGTTAAAGTACCGCTGATATCACCGCTACCGGATGCAGCAATGCCCGTTACTGTTCCCGCGTTGTCCCGCGTCCAATCAAAGGTGGTGCCCATCAGGTCGCTACTGAATACAATTGTAGTAATCGTATTACTGTTGCAGATTGCCTGAGACTCGGGCGAGGCTGAGGCTGTAAGACAGGGCACCTGAGCGGATAGATGTACAGCATGAATGCACATAAATGCGAAAAGGAAACTCAATGTCTTGGTGAGAAGTTTTTTTCTCACAAGAGAACGGACTTGCCTTAAAGACCAATCCGGAAGACCGTTTACACGATCAAAATCTGGTGTAAAAAGTGAATGCATAACTTTTAAATGAAATGACAGAAATGAAATGAATTTAAAAGGCATCTTTTCCAAAAAAGATGTTTGACACAAAAAAATCATATTAAAATGGTTGAGGAAAGATTTGGTAAATCTGTCTAATACTATTCGTCTTAACCACTGTACCAGCAGTTCCAACGTGAAAGTTAAACCAAGTCTCATTAGGGGATGATCCTAAACAGGTCGTCGCCTGATAGGTATTGATATTCCCCCCCCGTCACAGACTGGGAACATTATTCCGGATGTGCGGCACTCTGCCATAGAGCATGTCGCCCCGGGCGCTTGGGCCTGGACAGGCGTAGTTGCCATGAACATCGCAAAAGAGACAGCCATCGCGCCTGGTATACCAGCATTAAAAAGCGATTGTGGTGATCGTTCTGACAAAGACAATGGCAAGGCCAAAAACCATTGTCGGATCATTGATAAAACCCTAAGGAAACTTAAAGCCCCTGGTCTTCGAAATAAACTGAATAAAGCATGTTTTAGAATACTTTTCATGAATGAGAGATTAAAAAAATTGATGATTATAAAAATGCAAAATTAGAGGTTCTAATAAATGTGGGACACACCCTTAAATCTGATAATCATATAAAAAAACACAGGAGTTAGATGTATTGGTTTGAATAACGTTGAAATTTTGGATTTGCAATGTGCGCGCGTGTAGGGACGGGTCGCGACCCGTCCCTACATCGCGGCACGTAGGGACAGGTCGCGACCTGTCCCTACTCATACCGCAATGCCTCAATTGGATCCAAACGCGATGCCTTCAATGCCGGATAATACCCGAAAAACACCCCTGTTACAAAACACACCAAAAAAGACAGGATCACCGACGACTGCGTGACCAAGGTGGGCCAGTGCATCAGTCCCGTAACCAAGGCAGCCGTGCCAACGCCCAGCGCCACGCCGATTAATCCGCCCGTAACGCTGATCAGGATGGCCTCGATTAGAAATTGCAATAAAATATCCATGCCCCGGGCCCCCAGCGACATGCGCAAACCGATTTCTTTGGTGCGCTCGGTGACCGACACATACATGATGTTCATGATGCCGATGCCGCCTACCAACAAGGAAATTCCCGAAATAACGGCCAATAGAATGGTCAAAATTTGGCTGGTAGATGTGAACGTGCTAATGAGCTCGGCTTGGGAGCGCACCGTAAAATCGTCGGCTTCGTTATTTTGAAGTTTGTGGCTGGCGCGCAATACCCGCGTCACTTCATCGACCGCCTGATCGGTGGAATTGGCATCGATGGCCGAGGCAAAAATATTTTGGTAATAGGTGGTCGCAGTGATGCGTTTTTGCACCGTGGTGACAGGCGCCAAAATGATGTCATCCTGGTCTTGTCCAAATGTATTAACGCCTTTCTTACTTAATATACCAATGATTTTAAACGGAATACGTTTGAAACGAATATCGCTTCCCAGTACTTCGCCGCCGTTGGGAAACAGGTTGGTCACAATGGTTTGGCCTACGAGGCACACTTTGGCGGCCGTTTTTACATCCTGGGCGTCAAAGGGGATGCCCGATGCAATTGGCCAGTTGCGAATGGTCAAATAGGCGGGCGAAACCCCTTGCACCGTGGTACTCCAATTGTAGGGCCCATTGATTGCCTGACTTTTAGCCGAAACGGAGGGGGAGACTCCGTTGATAAATTCCGGCTGTTTTTCCAAGGCTGTAATGTCTGCTTCGGTGAGGGATTGTACATTGGCATTGTCCTGGCGCACCCCGCCTTGCACGTTGCTTTCGGGCCGAATCATCACCATATTACTGCCCATGGCGGTAATTTGGCTTTGAATACTTTGCTTGGAGCCCTGCCCGATTGCAGTCATGGAAATCACCGCCGCCACCCCGATGATAATGCCCAACATGGTCAGGAAGGTGCGCATTTTATTGCGAATAATGGCCTTCCAGGCGATATTCAACAAATTTAGAAGTTTCATATTGCCTTTTGGCTACTCAGTGAGAACGGGGAGGGCTTCCAGCACGGCTTTGGCGCTGTTGATGTTTTGATTGAGGGCGTCCTGGATGATTTTGCCATCTTTTAGTCGGATGGTGCGTTTGCTGAAAGCGGCAATATCCGGCTCGTGGGTTACGAATACGATGGTTTTACCGTGGTCGGTGTTCAAATCCTGGATGAGCATCATAATTTCGTAGGAAGTCCGGGAGTCGAGGTTGCCGGTAGCTTCGTCGGCCAGGATCATCACGGGATCATTGATGAGTGCCCGGGCAATGGCGACGCGCTGTTGCTGTCCGCCCGATAATTGGCTAGGCAGGTGGTACATGCGGTCGCTGAGTTTGACGGCTTCCAGGGCTGCGATGGCTTTTTCTTTGCGTTCTTTGGCCGAAAAAGTATTGTTGTACAGTAGGGGCAATTCTACGTTTTCGATGGCAGAGGTGCGGGAGAGCAGGTTGTAGGACTGAAAAACGAAGCCCAGTTTTTTGTTGCGAATACCTGCCAGTTCATTGTTGGAAAGACTGCTTACGTTGATGCCATCTAACAAGTAAACGCCCTGTGTCGGTTTTTCAAGACAACCTAAAATATTGAGCAACGTCGTTTTCCCGGAGCCGCTGCTGCCCATAATGGTAACAAATTCGCCTTTTTTAATATCAAAACTGATGTCATTGAGGGCTTTTACCGTTTCTTCTCCAATGGTAAAATCGCGTTTCAGGTTTTTAATATCTACAATTACGGAGTCCATGGCGTGTATTTTAATTTTTGGGCGTGGCAGGCTTTTTTCGCTGGGGCATTTGTGGCATGAACGGGCTTTGCTGGGCCTTATCGGTGCTTGTCGACACAACACCCAATATTGCCTTGGTAATTACCGCATCGCTGGTGGTCAGTCCGCTCAATACCTGTGCATGGAGGTCATCATTGAGGCCAATGTCGATGGCTTTTTCAGTCAACGTTTCGCCCGTTTTAATCCAGACATAAGCTTTATGGCTGGCGGTCGTTGCGCCCGTTGATTTTAGGGCAACACTGGTTGATTTTTCCGCTTTTTGAATGTTGTACTTTTTTGCCAAAACGGAATCCGGTTTAAAACTCAGCGCCCTGGACGGAATGAGCAGCGCATTGCTGTCTTCCTCCAAATAAATATTGATGCTGGCGGTCATACCCGGCTTGAGTTGCAGGGATTTGTTTTCCACGTTAACCAGGGTGGTGTACGTCACAACCCCTGCCGAAACCGAAGGATGCAACAAGATTTCATAAACCACGCCGCTAAAAATAGCTTCTGGAAAAGCATCAACCGTAAAACTTACGTTTTGCCCCACCAATACCCCGCCTATGTCGGCTTCATCCACGGCTGCACGCACCATCATTTTGGTGAGGTCTTTAGCGATCACAAACAAAGTAGGGGCGTTAAAACTGGAGGCGATGGTTTGGCCCGCGCTCACGTTGCGGTTGAGCACCACCCCATCAATCGGGGCATATATGTTGGTATAATACAGGGTTTTCTGGGTTATTTTCAGTTGGGCTACGATATTGTCTACATTGGCTTTCGCTGTTTGTAACTGATTGATTGCCAACTGATATTCAGATTTGCTGATGACGCCTTCAGCAAACAATTGCTTTTGTCGATTGTAAATACTCTGTTGCAATTTCTGGTTACTTTTTGCAGCAACCAGGTTTGCTTTCGACTGATCGCTCTGTGCGGTCAGAATGGTCGGGTCAATTTTCGCCAGTAGTTGTCCTTTTTTCACAACACTGTTAAAATCGGCATAAATGGCTTTCACCACACCCGATACTTGCGCCCCAATACTAACGGTATCAACGGGTTGTATGGAACCTGTAGCTGTGATGCTTTTGGCGATGTACCCATAGGCCGGGTTGATGGTCTCCAAGGTATATTCCTGGGTGTTTTTATGGGCAAAATAGTACCAGAGGCCCGCTCCAAGCAACGCAGCGCCTACTATGGAAAGCAGTATAATCGTCTTCTTTGTCATCGCTAATCCTTTTTTTGGCGTGGATTGTTTGGTTGCCCTTGTGGTGCCGGTGGCTGCTGCCGTGGCGCCGGGTTATTCATGCGCTCTTTGGATGGTCTGGCGGGCTGTTGTTGCCTGGGGGCCGGATTGGTTTTGTTTGTACGATCCGGTTTGTTGGCAGGCGCTTGTTGTGGTTGGCGCGGCTGTATGGGCGTATTGGCGCGACCTTTTGGTTGATCGACCTGTCTTTGCTCCGCACGTTGTGTCTGGTTGGGTATTTCCGTTTGTTTTGGACGTGACCCTTTCGTTGGTTTGTTTGTTGGAACTTTGCGCTCAATGGGTTGATTAGCAGGTGCCTGGTTGGTTTTGGTGGGACGCTTAGGTTGCACTGCGGCAGGGTTTGTTTTACGTTCGTTTTGGCGCTGGTCGCGTGTTTTGGCATCTTGCAGCTTGCCCACTTTTGCGGGGGCGATACCGGCAGTTTTATCCACTTTGGGGCGGTAAATTTCCAATTGCTTGTTGGTTACCCGCTGGCCTGGGTGGTCGTTTTCTTTTATTTGCACGGGCACAATGGCGCGGCCCTGTCGTTTTTCTACATCTTTTCGATCGGGGCCTGGATGG
>CAIVGO010000581.1 GCA_903905445.1 uncultured Bacteroidota bacterium | reverse complement strand
TCAGCCTGCTTGCATTCTAGTTTTTAGTAAAATATAAACTTAAAATCCGGTTAATTGGGGCAAATACTTTAAGGAAAACTGGCCTTAAATCCGCACGTTCGTAATGGCATCCAACAACCCAAATACCCGCAACAGCCAAATTACCAGCACAATAACCACGACGGCATTGAGGATACTTTTGATTTTGCTATCCATCGGGATATATGAATTTATGAGCCAAAGAAACACGCCAACAATGATCAATACAAGTAAAATGGTTACTAAAGGCATAATGTTTGTTTTAGAATTGGTGTCCTGCAAAGGTGCCGGCAAAGGACAAATACAGTCTTACACAATCCCGGATATATGTTACATAATTCACAGATGCGCCTAAACGCGGTGCAACTTTTTCCCCAAGCCTTTGTTTTTTCTTTTAAACCGCCGAATTGAAGTATTTTTGCGGCGAAATTCGAGGAACATGCGCGAACTGCATCTCAAACGCCAGGCTGAAGCCCGTATCCCAACAAATTTGGGAGAATTTAATATGATTACCTATGCCGATACCTCCGAAGACCGGATGCCGGATATTGCAATGGTCGCCGATGGCTTCGATGCCCAACAGCCTGTTACCTTGCGGATTCATTCTGAATGTATGACCGGCGATGTATTTGGCTCTAAACGTTGCGATTGTGGAGAACAGTTGCAAACTGCCCTTCAAATAACGGCCGCGCAGGGTGGGGTCGTGATCTATCTGCGCCAGGAAGGTCGTGGCATCGGCCTGATTCACAAATTGAAGGCCTATAATTTACAAGACACCGGGCTGAATACCATTGACGCAAACACCCACCTGGGCTTCGATGCCGATGCCCGACAGTACGACGCCGCTATTTTTATCCTGCGTGATTTGGGTATCCAATCGGTTCGCTTACTCACCAACAACCCCGATAAAGTGCTTGCCCTCCAACGCGCAGGCATTGAGGTAGTGGAGCGCATGCCTATTTTAATTGCGCCCCAGGCCGAAAGTCGGAATTACCTCAAAACCAAAGCAGATTTAATGGGCCATTTAATGGGAGAGGTATTATAACCGATAAATCTGGTCTCCAGTTCGGATGATCGCGCCCGGCTCGCCCGCCATAAATATTACATTTTGTCCAAATAAGATCCTGTTATTTTCTTGCCGATAACTTGCCAAGGTTTTTAAGGGCTCTTTACTCCGAATACCCGTTTTTTGATCCGTAGTAATAATAATGCATCGGCCGCAAGGTTTTACACCTCGAAATGCAATTGAACCGATCCTGAAATCGCCCCATTGATCCTCTTCATAAGGCTCACCTCCGCTAAAAACCAAATTGGGCCTAAAACGATTCATGGGGACAGGTTCCTCCAGGCGTTGATTCAAATCTGTTAAAGACGCTTCGCCGATCAGTAAATACGGAAATCCATCGGCAAAACTTACATATTGCCCTATTGGTGCATATTTTTCATCTGCCTGGCGGCGACTGTCATCGGACATGTAAACAAGGCAAAGTTCCGAGTCAAGTTGATCTGAAAACCAATCGTTTACATCTTTAGGATACACATGCGCAATACAAGTGTCGTCCCAAACGCTTACCGGACGTTTTTCCATTGATTCCAACGCGGGCACTAAAGCAAGCTGCAGGCGGTCTTCCGGATTTTGTTGGTTGTGAATTTCCAAAAATGGGGGAGTAATGGCCGTTTTTAACTGGGTCATGGCCGCAATCTCCCGTTGTGAAACAAATCTGCCTTGCGGATCAATCAACATCCAGCGGCGATCGTATTGCAAGCCACGGGGTTCTACAACCGCTTCTGTCAGCGTACAACCACCGAGCGATTTTATGGGAAAAACATTGATTTCGGTCAGCTGGTACATGGCTTATTTCTCTACATTATTTAAGATCGGAAGCGCTGCCGAAGCAAAAGGCACCCGGAATCCAATGAAGAAATAAGGCGCATCGGTGCCAAAATTATAGCCATAGCCTGCACTGATGATGTCTTTGATGGCCGATACGGCAAAGGCTGCCCCAAACTCCGGCGTACCATCCAAATTGAAATCGGGCGCCGAAATATTCAAACCTACCCCAATATTGATGAATTCGTTGTAAAACTGGCTTTTTCGACTGCCTTTGCGCAATAGAATGCTATACGAAGGCGCAAAAACAAAGTTTTTATCCAATCCTGGTACGCTAATGGTTGGATTGGCGAGGATCATATTCACCTTTACTTCCGAATACATTTTGATTTGTTGCAAGGTCAATTCCTGCCGAAAAATGGTATTGGGTTTGTTGTTGCTGGCTGTTTGATCGAGCATGATTTGCGCCTGTAACACCAGCACATCGCCATTTTGTCGTTTTCCAGTGCGCGTTAAATCAACAAACGATTCCTCCGGGATATCGCCAACGGCCAACCGACGTACTTTATCGGTAATGGAATTATTGAACTCCTGTTCTGCATTGGCACCGCCGTACCCTGTTTTGATGGCATTGTACAGCACTTCAAAGCGGTTCAGATCGCGTCGAACCTGCAAGGAGCACGAATCTCGCAAATTCAACAAATGCTGTACTTGCGGGGTGGCTTTTAATTCATTAGGTACTTGCTGCAACATCAAAGGCAGGTTTTTAAAAAAACTGACCGTGGTATTGTTGAGCAGTTCGAGCTGATTGTTAAAGCCCGATAATTGCTCCATATTGTTTATCCCGGCTGCTGTATTGGGTACACCGAGGTATTGGGTTTGC
>CAIVGO010000580.1 GCA_903905445.1 uncultured Bacteroidota bacterium | reverse complement strand
TGCGCAATATCCTTTTAGCCTTGAAACAAAGCCGGAATGCTGCATACGTAGATGTCTTTTGGGAAAAAATCATTATTTTTGCACCACAAGTGCGTCAAAAGAGCCTTGATTATGAACTTTTTAAGGCTACAGTGATTTATTTGAATAGTAGTTCTAAAGTTTTCAGTCAAAAATTAAAAGAAATGGAAAACGCATTATCTGCTGCAGAACAAAAAGAAATTAAGCCTTTCCTGCTTGAAATGTATGAGGAATGGATGGAAAAGGGCGAGGTTAAGGGCATAGAAAAAGGCATCCAAAAAGGTCTTGAAGAGGGTATGCAGAAAGGCCTGGAAAAGGGTTTGGAAAAAGGTTTAGAAAAAGGCATGCAAAAAGGCATACTCACCATGCTGGTAGCCTTTATCCAAAAGGACCCCAACATGGATAATACTGCCATCGCCAACCTTTTCAATATATCCACTGAAATGGTGGAGAAAGCGCGCAAAATGCTTCCAAAAAAGTAAAGGTATTGGAGTAAACTACACAACGGGATGTTTTTCGCGCAGATGTTACACAGAAAAAAAGCGCAGATGTTACGCAGATTTTTCCGCGTAACATCTGCGAAAACTAATCTGCGTAACATCTGCGCGAAACTATACAGCGTGCAGTACACAATCAATACCCAAAAATTTCCTCCAAACGCAACTCCGTTACCTTTCCAATGGATTTCAAATAATTGAAATCAACCTGCGCACGGTCGCCCAACACCAGCCAGGTGTAATGCCGCCCTTTCACAAACTCCTGTTGGTAACGGACCAAATCTTCTGCCGAAGCATTTTCAAGGGTGTTGTACACCGATTCCCGCAAATCTTTATTCAAAAATCCTCGGTCGCGGTTGGTGCGCCAGGTCCAATAAATATCTGCCTTGGTGATCCGGCTCGCCGCAATTTGCTTTAATACACTTTGCCGCGCATTTTCTATTTGAGAATCGGAAACGGGCATGTTTTCTAATATTTCCTGAAATGCATCTACCGCCTCGTGTAACTTGTCTGGCTGCGTACCTACATAAGCCTGAAGATAATGCGCGCGCTTTTTCTGATTGGGATTGGCCGCAAATACATACGCCGAATACGCCAAGGCCTTGGATTCCCGGATTTCCTGAAATACAATCGACGACAAACCGTATCCAAAATACTGGTTATACCACTCGGAATAAATATGCTCGTTCAAATTGAAATGCGGCGTCCCTTTCGAAATCAACAACAACTCTACCTGCACCATCGGAAAATGCACAAACAATACTTTGTCCTTCGCCACACCAATTTCACGGTACTTTTTGGCCATCAAAGACTTTTGTAATTGCGCCGGAACAAGATGATGTTTTTTCAAGATGCCAGCCACTGCACGGGCACTGCGGGCACCAAAATAAAAGGCTTCATGCTCAAAACTGCGTAAGTTCCGCAACAAACCCGTGAGTTCCTGCGGTGTAATGGCCAATAACTCCGCTTTTGAAAATTTATCAGAAAACGGCGAAACCTTGCCATATTTGGCATAGTTGCTCATCGCTTTCGATAAAATCACTTTTTTATCCATCTTGTCATTCTCCCGTCTTTTCAAAACATCCTCAATCAAATTAGACAGTGCCTCTGCGTTAGGCTGCGCATCTGCCAGTACTTCTTCCATCAAAACAACGCCTTCTTCCAGCGATTCTTCCAGACCGCTCAAGGTCAAATACAAATGCTCGTCCTGACAGGTCGCTGAAAAATGCACGCCCAAACGGTAAAATGCCTGCTGTAAGGCACTCGGACTCAAGCGACTGGTTCCCAAAAACGGCAAATAAGTAGCCATCATCGACAAGCGCCGATCACTCGTTCGACCCATATCAAAAATATAATCCAACCGAAACAATTGACTGCTCCGTTCCTGAATCGATTTTAGTTTCAGTTTGGGCGTAATTGACGATTTTTTGATCAGATTTTTAAAATCCAGGAATTGTGGCGCAATATCCGGCACATCTTTACCTAAAAAGGTTTTGGCATACTCCGAAATATCCTCCCGATTCACTTCAATGGGCGTAATCGGCGGCTTATCCACTTTCATCACACTTTTATCTTCGCCCGTGTGCTTATATACGACCGCGTAATTGTTGTTGCGCAAATGTTCCTGCGCAAAAGCCATGACATCCGCTTTGGTGATGTTAGCCAGTTTTTTCCAGCGCTGAACCATTTCAGACCATTCCAAACCCAACACAAAAGCATTGGTGATCGCGCCGGCACGACCCTGATTTTTTTCGTACTCCTTGATTTCCGACAGTTTCAGATCCTTCAAAACGGCCCCCGGCAACCAATCCTCAAATTCACCTTTGGCCAACAACTCAATTTGGCGCCACATCAATTGCTCTACTTCATCCAATGTTTGTCCTTCCCGCGGTTTTCCATGCAAATACAAGGTACCAAAGTCCTCATGTACCCGCGGATACGCATAAGCCTCCAACAGTTTTTGCTGCTGAATCAGGTTCAAATCAAACAAACCGGCCTGATAATTGTGCAAAATGCCTGCAATGACGGGCAATAACATCGCTTCGTGGGATTGTGCTTTATCGAAACGCCAAGCCATTTCTACCCAGGCTGCTTCCGTGCCGTACACGTCCATTTTTACCCGACTTTCCAACGCTGGCTGTGGATCAAATCGGAATTCAGGTATTTTTTTGCTGGCAAACTGACCAAAATGGGTCTCTGCCATCCGAACAGCTTCTTCCGGATCAAAATCACCACAGAGCACGATGGCCATATTATTGGGCACATAATATTGGTCAAAAAACCGGTAAATATTGGTCTGTGATGGGTTTTTCAAGTCTTCCCCACGGCCCAAGGTAGTTTGGGTGCCGTACGGGTGGGTAGGAGTGAGTTTTTCCTGAATGGCCTTGCTCACTTTCCGAAAATCGCGGTCTTGACTAATATTATATTCTTCAAAAACGGTTTCCAGTTCGGTATGAAACAAACGCAATATCGGCCGCCGAAAACGTTCGCTTTCTAATTCAAACCAGCGCTCTAATTCATTCGAAGGAATATCATTCAGGTAAACGGTTTGTTCCACCCAGGTGTAAGCATTGGTTCCTTTTGCACCGATGGCGCTCACCAATTTATCATATTCGTTGGCCGCCGCAAATTTGGCTGCTTCTGACGATAAGCGGTCAATTTCGGCATACAGCACTTTTTTCTTTTCAGGATCCTGTTCCTGACGATGTTGCTCAAAAAGGGACTCAATTTGATCCAACAACGCTTTTTCCTTGGGCCAATCGAGGGTACCCATACGATCGGTACCCTTAAACATCATGTGCTCAAAATAGTGCGCCAAACCCGTGGTATCGGCTGGATCATGCTTACTGCCCGCCCGCACTGCGATTTCGGTATAAACCCGCGGCTCATTTTTATGAATCGAAAGGAACAATTTGAGTCCGTTCGACAAAGTATATTCCAGAACTTTAATTGGATCGCCCGGCACCGTTTTAAAGGTTGTTGGCGTAGTTACCATGCTTGTCATTGATTAAAATGTTTTGAAGTGAGGTTATTATACACGCTGGTTTCAAAATGATTAAAACGCAAAGTGTTGATTATGAATATTTTATGTTTTTAACGCACCAGCAGATTGGGAAAGAGATTAAAACAAGTACAGCCCATAAAAGTTGGTTCATTCGATGGACTTTACCAAAAAAGTACACTTGGACTGTCTATTTTTGCCGCCTAAGCCCTGACGTTTATATTCGTTTTTATGGACGATAAGCGCGGGCGTTCAAATTTCGGCCGCAAAAATTGCTTATTTTGTACGCTAAATCAAATAATATATCAAAAATAGTATAAAAATACAAAGCAAAAAATGTAAGTATCACCTAATTTTTCAACAATTGGTATGTTTTCATACCAACGCAATGCCGCAAGTTTTTCCCAAAACGAACATCATAAGCTCGTTGGAAATTAAACAACCCGCATTTCAAAAGATAACTGTATGTACAAATAAAATTCCCCCAAGATGGCTTGATCAATGTGCAAAAACGGTACATTGTCAAATAATTACGTTTCTTTTTTCAAAAATTTAGGATGAAATCTTACCTGCTACCCTTGTTTTTTTGTTGCCTGATTGCGACCACCCACGCCCAGCAACGCAATGTGATCCTGATCATCGCCGACGATTTAGGCACCGATTACCTCGGTTGTTATGAAGACCATCAGGATACGGTGGCTATGCCCAATATTCGGAAATTACTCAGTCGGGGTGTGCGTTTTTCCAATGCGATGTCTAATCCGGTGTGTTCTGCCACGCGTGCAGGGGTACTTACCGGACGCTACAGTTTCCGCACGGGTGTCGGCGGTGTCGTTGGAGGGCAAGGCGGTTCTAGCCCGCTCAATACCGCTGAATTAAGTATTCCAAAAATGCTAAATCTGTACCAGCCAAACGGATTTGCTAAAGCCAATATCGGTAAATGGCACCTGCAACCTGCAATGCCGGTATCCAACTTGAACAATCCGGCTGTAATGGGTTACGATTATTTTGCCGGTAATTTTATCGGGCAGTTGAACAGTTTTTACAATTGGACCAAGGTAACCAATGGCGTTTCCGGCACCTCCACTACCTATGCGACTACTGAAACAACCAATGACGCCATCAACTGGATTGCCGCCCAAACCAAGCCATATTTTTTGTGGTTGGCTTACAATGCGCCCCATTCGCCCTATCATTTGCCGCCTGCTGGCCTGTATTCCGATACGGGTTTGAGTGGTACAACCCAGGATATTATGGCCAATCCAAAATCCTATTTCAAAGCTTCCCTCGAAGCGCTGGACCACGAAATGGGCCGCCTTTTTGACGCCCTTCAAGCCAGTAATCAATGGGAAAATACAGACGTTATTTTTATCGGGGATAATGGAAATTCGAGCAATACCGTCCAAATTGCAGATAAAAACCGCGCAAAAGGCACCATTTACCAATATGGTGTTCATGTGCCGTTCATCATTTCCGGACCATCCATTGTGCAGCCTGGTCGGGTAAGTCCGGCGCTGGTAAATACGGCCGATTTGTTCGCAACTATCCTGGAATTGTTCGGATATGCCGATTGGAATACCCAAATTCCGGCCAACAAACCCGTAGATAGCAAGAGTATCCTCCCCATCCTGAAAAATGAAAGCACCACGGTGCGTCCCTGGTCTTTTACCGAAATTTTTAAACTCACCCCCGATTCGGATGATGGCAAAACCATGCGCAACACAGTATTCAAATTGCTGCATTTCGATGATGGCCATGAGGAATTTTACAACCTTGAAAACGACCCGGAGGAACTAAAAAACCTGCTCAACGGCACTTTAACCGCTTTGGAACACGACAATTATGTCTATTTGTGCGGGGAAATGTCGAGTTTATTGTCCAACAGCGCTTTTTGCACCGCCAGCGTAGCTACCGGGGAGCCAATCGAAAACCCAAATGGCTTTACGGCTTATCCAAATCCTTTCGAAAATCGAATCCAACTCACACCAGCACAAGGCAATACCCGTGTTAAATTACTCAATACCTTTGGCCAAACGGTTTATGCTGGACAAAATATTGAAAACCAGGACTTTAGTACTTTGTCGCCCGGCGTTTATTTGCTGTCTATCGATGGTAAAAGCCAGTTCCTCCTAAAACAATAAAATCTGTGAAAATCCGCGTAATCGGTGGTCGTTCCCCAGCGCCCCTACAACGCAATCTCCACCTGATTCCGTACCAAATCCTCAATCGTTTCCCGTTTGCGGATCAAATGCGCTTTGCCCTCATAAATCAACACTTCCGCCGGACGCGGCCGGGAGTTGTAATTTGATGCCATCATCCAGCCATAAGCGCCTGCGTTGTAAAAGGCCAAAACATCGCCTTCTACCACTTCCGCAATGCGCCGGTCGCTGCCAAAAGTGTCGGTTTCACAGATATTGCCCACCACCGTGTAAATCCGCGGCTTGAAACTTGGCTCCGTCACATTTACAATTTTGTGGTAACTGCCATAAAACATCGGACGAATCAAGTGATTCATGCCCGTATCCAAGCCTACAAAAGTGGTAGAAGTAGTTTGTTTTACCAAGGTGCAGCGCGCAAAAAGGTAGCCCGATTCGCTCACTAAAAATTTGCCCGGTTCAAACATCAAGGTCAAATCTCGGCCGTATTCTTTGCAAAATTCGGCAAAACGGGCACTCAGTTTTTCACCCAATTCCTCCACATCGGTTTCAATATCATCGGTTTTGTAAGGCACTTTAAAGCCACTGCCCAAATCGATGTACTCCAGCGCCGGAAACTTGCGTGCCGATTCGAACAAAATTTCAGCCCCCCGCAAAAACACATCCACATCCAAAATATCCGAACCCGTGTGCATGTGCAACCCTTCAATCACCAAGCCCTGGCTCTCCACCACGCGCAATACATGCGGCAATTGGTGAATACTGATGCCAAATTTGGAGTCAATATGGCCCACGCTGATTTTTTCATTGCCCCCCGCCATCAAATGCGGATTGATGCGCAAACAAACCGGCACGTTTTTATGGTTCAATCCCCAGTTTTCCAGCATGGGAATGGCGTCAATGTTGATTTTTACCCCCAGCGCAACGGCTTCGTCAAATTCATCAATCCCCGCAAAATTGGGGGTGTACAAAATGTTCTCCGGCGCATAACCGGCCAAAATACCCAGGCGCACTTCCTGAATGGATACACAATCCAGCCCGGCCCCCCATTTGCGAAACAACTTCATTACGGTCAAATTGGTCAGCGCCTTGCAAGCATAATGAATATGTACCTTGGGGTAGGTAAATGCCGCTGTAATACGCCGATATTGACGTTCCATGATAGATGCATCATATACGTAAAGGGGTGATCCATATTCTTTACAAAGTTCCAGCGGATCAATGCCGCCTTCAAACTGATATTTGCCGTTTACAAGTTCCACGCTTCGAAATGGGTTGTTGAATGCACCGGTTGCTCCCTGCTCAAAAGCTTTTTGCAACCAATCTGTGAAAAAAAAGAAATACTTTAGAGCCGCAAAATTAATAGATTCTGCTTGTCCGCGCACCAAAAGTATCAAGGCTTGCATCATTGTTGATAGTTTGTAAGAAATTAGCACGATCCCGAATGTCTGAACAATCCCTTATAGAACGCCTGCAAGCGCAGGATCGCCAGGCGCAAAAGGCCTTGTACGACCGGTATGCTGCCCTGATGTTTTCGGTGTGCCGGCGCTACTTGAAGTCGCGCGAAGACGCCGAAGATGCCCTGGTGAGCGGTATGTATAAGGTATTTACGCAAATTGAATCTTACGCGGGCTCAGGCAGTTTCGAGGGTTGGATCCGCCGTGTGATGGTCAATGAGGCCCTCATGAAACTCCGCAAAGTGCAACCCCTGGTTTTTCCCGGCGAGGAAGCCATGGTAAACGATCATCCCGACAGTTTTTCCATCGAAGCCGAATTGTCCGCCCGCGAAATCCTTAATCTGCTCGACCAATTGCCCAATGGATACCGCACCGTGTTCAATTTATACGTGCTTGAAGGTTTCAAACACCAGGAAATAGCCGATATGTTGGGCATTTCTATCAATACCAGCAAATCCCAGCTTATTTTGGCCAAGGAAAAATTGCGTCAACTCCTGAAAACCAAAGGGTATTGATGCCAATGAATGTCAAAACAAATGCCCAAAACAAATGCCCAAAACAAATGCCCAAAACAAATGCACGATCCATAAATATGCGACCCCGCTGGGGTCGTAATGATTGGGGACGCCAATTTTTCTACAAAGATGCGACCCCGCTGGGGTCGTAATGATTTGGTTTCAGGA
>CAIVGO010000579.1 GCA_903905445.1 uncultured Bacteroidota bacterium | reverse complement strand
GGTTTTGATGGCTGCGGAGTTGCCGTAGTTGGCGTCTATACCGGCCCAGTCGGGACCAATGTCGATCAAAACGGGGGAAAAAACCTGAAAATTGTAGTTTTTACCCAATTGTCCAAGCGCATTGTCGCCCCAGGCCCATAAACGGTTATTCGGGGTGGCTGCAAAGGAATGCAGGGAGCCACCCGAAATTTGTTTCCAGCACTGTCCAGATAAGGGAAAGGTATTGAGGATTAAAACCAGAAATAAAATAAAATGGTGCATACTAGAAATTTTTGTGGTTAAAAATCTCGTAGTAAGGGTTGGTATGAAAAGGTCGAAACCTTTTTAAAAGGATTATAATTAAATCAAGATCGCTAAAAGTATTTTCAGATGAGGCAAAGGTACGGCGTTAATCGATATCGCGAAAGGGGGGGGAGGGATTTAAGAATTAAGATTACATGATTTAAGATTTAAGATGGAATCGCTTAATTTTTGGCATTCAGTCGCATCTTGAGGAATTGAAACGAATTATGGTCACAGATTGGTTTTTCGCAATGCTAAGGGTTGGACCTCCATCTAAAATCTAAAATCATGTAATCTTAAATCTTAAATCAATTGTTGTGCCCGAAAGAGGATAAGGTGTTTTTAATACGCTATATTTTCATATTTAACGACCGTAAAAGTATAATTTTGAGCGACGCCAAACAAACTGGTAGCGCTCCTTTTCCTGCTTAATTCATCTTCATGGAATTATACATCACCCATATCGATACGGCCTGTATCTTACTGGAAATCAATGGATTCAGAATATTGACGGATCCCACCCTCGACGAGGCTGGCCACTGGTACCATCATGGATTTGGAGCGGTTTCCAAAAAAACAGCCAATCCGGCGCTATCCGTAGCAGCATTGGGGCACATCGACCTGATTTTGTTGAGCCACCACCAACATGGGGATAATTTCGATCGTGCCGGCAAGGAATTGGCCAAAACAGCCCCTTTGATTTTATCTACCCAGGCTGCGGCAAAAGCTGTTCCGGGTGTTACTGGATTGCGGGTGTGGGATACCTATGTAGTTGAAAACGAGAAAGTTCCTGGTTTGAAAATAACCGCTACTCCTTGCCAACACCGCCCCTGGTGGCTGCCCGAATTTTTTTCCGGCCCGGTTATCGGGTTTGTGCTCGAATTCCCGGGACAATCCAACGGTGTACTTTACATTTCGGGCGATACCGTTTATTTTAAAGGCATTCCGGAAATTGCCCAACGTTTTCCCAAAATCGACATCGGCATTTTTCACTTGGGCAGTGCGCAATTCCGGTATTTATCGGGTCTGGGGCGGTACACCATGGATGGCAAAGACCTCGAAAAAGCAGTCGCGGTTTTAAAACCTAATAAAGTACTTCCCATTCATTACCGCGGTTGGAGCCATTTTAAAGAATCAGAAGATTTGCTGCGCAAACAATTGAAAAAAAAGGGTTTATTGGAGGAGAAAGTGCAGTTTTTGGTTTCTGGGGAAAGAACAAGAATGTGAAAACAAGTTCCCATTCTCAATAACTCATCTCATCTAACTTCACCTTCCCTTTAAACGTCCAAAACACAAAGGCCGTGTACATACCAACCAAGGGTGTCCCGATCAAGGCAATGCGCAACAGCAAGCCCATCGTTTTCGGACTGGAGGCGGCATTGGTAATTGTAATGCTGTTTTCCGGGTTGATCGGGGAGTAAACCAGGTAAGGAAATACTTCCACAGCCACCATCAACAGCAGGGTAGCGATGGTGATGCTCGAACTGGCAAAAGCCCAGCGCCAGGCGCCTTTGTTGAGTTGTCTTGGAATATTGGCCACCGCCAACACCAACATCACCGGAAGAAGGAAAAATGCCGGATTGCTGCGAATACGGTCGCTCAAATGGGGTATGTATAATAAGGTGTATAAGGTGGTGAGGGTAAAGGCTAACACAAAGAAAATCGTGAAGTTTTTGGCCAAAATGGTCAGTTTTACAAACAAGCGGTTTTCGGTTTTCATCGTCAGGAAGATGGCGCCATGCATCATAAACAAGGCTAAATTGGTCACCGCAACCAGGATTGAAAAGGGATTGAAAAAGTCGAGCCAGTTGCCCGCAAATTCGTGGTTTGCATCCAATGGAATGCCCAGGGCGACATTGCCCAGCATCAAACCCAGTGATAAGGTGACGATGGTGCAGGAAAAAAAGTAAATGAAATCCCAGCTCGCGCGCCAAATCTTTCCAGGCTCTTTGCTCCGAAACTCAAT
>CAIVGO010000578.1 GCA_903905445.1 uncultured Bacteroidota bacterium | reverse complement strand
GGTGGCGCTGCAAATGGATCATTCCCTGGCGCTTACCAACCGTGCTTTTACCCATCTCGTGATGGAGCATTATGATATTGCGCACACCATGTTCGATCAATTATTTCAAAAAGATCCTGAAAACGCCTACCTGCTGGCCAATCGAGGACTTGCCGCTTTCAAAACAGGCCAAATTACCGCTGGCTTGGACGATTTGGAACGCGCAAAACGAATCGATCCGGAAGAGTCGTATGTGTACCGCAATTTGGGTATTGCTTTGCTGGATCAAGGCGACCCGATCCAGGCACATGAAAATTTCATTAAAGCACAAGGACTCAATCCGCAAACGCATTTGATTGATCAATTGCTTGAAAAAGCTATGGCTGCCGTAGCATAATCTTTCCCTTAAACAAATACCGGGCGTAACTTTGGCAATTATTTCAAACTCCAATCAATAAAAGCCTGCATCACCTCAGGCCAATGCCCTTTGTTGTAGTCCGGTCGGCCATTTTCGGCAACTTCGAAGAAATTATGCTCCAGTTTCAAATAGCGCTTGCAACTTAGGTTATGTTTATCGGCCTGAATAAAAAACAAGGGCATCAAATCACATAAATCTGCCGTACGGTCCTCCGTGCCGTATGCCAAGTAAATGGGTATGTTTAACTGCAACCAATCGTCGTAAAAAGGTTCCGAAAACGTTTTTAAGGCCAATAATCCGGGATTTGCCCGAACAGAATCCGGTTGGTAGGCTTTTTGAAACTCCTGATAATTTGCTTCCATTTCCTGGTCGGCTGCTTCCCAGCTCATTTTACCCAGTTGCGCATTCAACCGCGCCTCCCGAACAAACTGATCTACCCGGCCAAATGGATTTGCCCCAAATAACCCCAAATGGGTGACTGATTTGTTGCTCTTTGCAATTTTAGTAGCCACTTTTGAGCCTTGCGAGTGTCCGGCTACCACCAATTTGGAAGCATCCACCCAGGGCTGTTTTTTCAAATATTGCCAAACGCGTTTGGCCCTTTGTACATAATGCTCGAGGTAATCCGCTTCCAAAAACGCCTTTGATAACTGTTGTTTTTGGGTCGTATCCGGCACATAACAATATTGTGCATTCAGGTTTTTTTCATCGGCCAACAGCGGGGTTTCCGGCATGGAAATAACGATCACATGGTAATGGCGGGTGATATTTTGCCGGTCAAAATTGGTGATGCCGCCGCCAATGATAAAATCACCATATTGCGCGGAATGGACCGCCAAAGGGACCGGCAAAGAGCCCTGACAAAACAAAAAAACCGGTTTTTTTACCGAAAGTGCAGTGTCAAATTTGATAAAATCGATGCGCTCGTTTTTATCCATTAACATAAAATGCCGCGCTTGACCGAGCAGCACACCTTGGTCCTGGCCCAGACAATGTTGCTGGAAGCCCAATAATAACACGAACAAAATAAGTATATTACGCATATTAAATTTTCCAGCGTACAAATGCCTCCATCGCTTCGTATTCGGCCAGGCCCAAAGCCCGGTACAAACGTGCGGTTTCGCGGTTGCGGTCTTCCGCGCGTTGCCAAAACTCGCGGTTGTCATCGCCCGGGAACGGTGGCCGGTCTTTTTGGCTTTGGTGCATAAAGATGGCTTGTCGTTTTTTGCGCAATTGCGGTGGACTAAACGGCACGGCCATTTCTATTTCGTCGATGGCCCATTCGTGCCAGGCCCCGCGGTACAGCCACAGCCAGCAGTTT
>CAIVGO010000577.1 GCA_903905445.1 uncultured Bacteroidota bacterium | reverse complement strand
TTAAAATTTTCTCTTCAATTTTTAATAGACCTAAAAAATGCTGCACCAGGGCTTGATCCAGATCGTCGCCGCCCAGGAAGGTATCGCCATTGGTTGCCAGCACTTCAAAGATCCCATCCTGAATTTGCAGGATCGAAATATCAAAGGTGCCGCCGCCGAGGTCATACACGGCAATTTTTTCGGTTTGGTTTTTATCCAGGCCATAAGCCAATGCCGCTGCAGTAGGTTCATTGACGATCCGCAACACATCCAAACCCGCCAATTTACCTGCATCGCGCGTGGCCTGGCGTTGGTTGTCATTGAAATAGGCAGGCACGGTAATCACGGCTTTGGAGATACTGGCTTGCAGCTCGGTCTCTACCCGGGTTTTTAGGGCGCGTAAAATGTGGGCACTGAGTTCCACCGGGGTGTAAAACTTATCCTTCACCCTGATTTTTACCAAGGCATCGGTATCATCATCAATCACTTGGTACCCTAAGTGCGACTCAATGGCCTGCACATCGCGGTAGGATTTGCCCATCAGGCGTTTGACCGAATAAATGGTGTTGGCTGGGTCCGTGATTAATTTATTTCGGGCTTCCTCCCCAACCAGCACTGCACCTTCCTGCGTAAAGTGTAAAACGGAAGGCACCAAAGCACTTTTGCCATCACTGCCCCGCACACAAACCGGCTGACCGTCTTTAATATAAGCCACCAAACTGTTGGTGGTGCCCAGATCAATTCCAATGATGCGTTCTTGTTCGGCGACGACCGAGCCGTCTTTCAAATTAATAGGTATGATGGCCATTTTTGCTTGTTTAGAATGAATCTGCGGTTTGGGGCGCGCAAAAGTAAAACAGTGTTTGGATAAATTGGTTTTCCGGCGCTGATCTCTCAACAACCATCCCAATAATATTTAAAAAAACTCAACATGAAAAAGCAACAATTATTATTTCTAGGATTGGCCTTGGTTTTGATCATCCAGTCCTGTTCAAAAGGCGCGTTAGAGCGCAGTTCGGGTGATTCAAAAGCAGATTATTCCTCTACCGGTTTAACTGACGCTTCCAGTGGAGGAGGAGATAGTTCGCAAACCCAAATCCCATCAGGGGTACTTACGGCGGGCGAATGGCATGATTTGAGTCATTGGGAATTTTGGGATTCGATCCAAACCTTCCCTGATTTTTTAAAATTTCCGGCCTATTGGGATTTTTACCTGAACAATCGATTATCGGTACAAGTAACCGATGCCCTCGGCCAGCCTGCAGTCGATGTGCCGGTTGCGCTCAAAATGGATGGCATTCCGGTTACTTCTGTACGCACCGACAACCACGGACGCGCCGAACTCTTTGCAGGTTTGTTCGATGACATCAATAATCCTAATGCACACACCTTTATATTAGATGTGAATCAGGGCCAGGTATTCCTTACCAATCCCAATTTCTACAAACAGGGCATCAATCAGGTGAGTCTGCCGTCTACAGTCCTTTCGCCAAGCAAAATTCAGGTGGCTTTTGTGGTAGATGCTACCGGTTCGATGGGCGACGAGATCAATTATTTAAAAGCCGAATTGGCAGACGTCTTGCAGCGCGTGGGCAATGCACATCCATCGTCGGCCTTGGAAACGGGATCCGTGTTTTACCGGGATGCAGGCGATGATTACCTTACCCGCATATCTACATTTTCCAGTAATTACAATGCCACCACCAATTTTGTAAAGAACCAGGAAGCAGGCGGCGGCGGCGATTTTCCGGAGGCGGTACACA
The DNA here is from genome assembly GCA_903905445.1 of uncultured Bacteroidota bacterium. GTDB lineage: Bacteria > Bacteroidota > Bacteroidia > Chitinophagales > Saprospiraceae > M3007. The sequence continues at coordinate 596 of CAIVGO010000577.1, read as the reverse complement.
GTGCGCTGGAGGAGGCATTGAATGGCATGCAATGGTCCTCGAATGCACGAACCCGTATTTTATTTCTGGTATTGGATGCACCGCCCCACCATGAACAAGGGGTGATCAGCAGTTTGCAGCAGTCTATTTTAAAAGCCCAGGAAAAAGGCATCAAAATTATTCCGATCGTAGCCAGTGGTATTGACAAAGAAACCGAGTTTTTGATGCGGTATTTTGCCGTCAGCACCAACAGCACCTATGTCTTTATCACCGATGATAGTGGTATCGGAAATGACCATTTGGAAGCAACGGTTGGTCCTTTCCAGGTGGAGTTTTTAAATGATTTGATGGTACGTCTTGTTAATTTTTATGCCGAATAAATCTTATTAGATTGTCCTGAAACATGGGGTTATAGGAATCTTTAGATGTTATGCATGATTTGCTTGGCATGATTGGTTCGTTTTCTTGAGTTTTTCGGCCGGATATTCGTGGTAAAGCGTAACTTGAATCATCCCGAATTTTGGTGAAAACCAGAATTCGGGATTTTTTTGTCCATTTTACCGATCACCCAGCAAAGCGGAAACATTTGGGTAAGATATTCGACCTCTAGCGAGGTC
>CAIVGO010000576.1 GCA_903905445.1 uncultured Bacteroidota bacterium | reverse complement strand
GTACATGACCGATACAAACAGCCCGACAGAAGCGCAATGGACCGAGGTAAAAAACACGACCGGTCCGGTTTTGCAGCGGTTTTTGGATCGCATTCGCACGGATACCAGTATTCAATTGTACGACAATGAAGAAAACCTGGTGTTGGCTTCGAGGCGCCCCTGTTTGTTTTCTTGTACGGATACGGTGGTTACGTTTGATCCGCAGACCTGGAAGGAGCATGTTCAAATTATAGAAACGGGCCTCGATCTGGAGGTCATCCATGATCTTCAATTGGTAGAAGAATGGTTTTGGGATACGGAACAAGGCCTGTTAATCACCCGTTTGAAGGCGGTCGCGCCACGGGCAGCCCTGAATCGACCGGGCGACGAACTGCTCATGCAGGCTCGGTTTTATCGAAAATGTGAGGCTGAAGACTAACGCGATTTAGCCTTGCGACAAAATCTGGCCAATCAAGCTTGCACTAAATACAGAAAACATAAACCAGCCTAACAGCCCTTCGGCGACCGCAATGTATCGGGCAAAACCGCGACCATGGCCATATCCAAGGGTCACAAAGGCGTTCATGCTATATCCACAGGCACTAAACCAACAACTCAATACGATGCCCAATAAGTAAACCCGTTGAATAAAACTCAGGCGCCGCCCAAATAAGCCGATAAACAAATCGGACCAATTAAAAGGTAACGGCTCCAAAGGGAATAACAAGTAAATAAGGCCAAAAAGCGCAATAAAAAACAGCGACATCACCAACGCTTTGCCCGGATTGACCCCATAATCACAGAAAAGCCGTAAAAAGCGATTGAGCTGCCACTCCGCAAAATCGTTCATTTTATGCCCCTGATTCCAGTTCCAACGCGATTTCCGGGTAATCAAATCTTTCATTTCTATAAAACAGGCATCGTAACTTTCTTCATCGCCTGTGTACTTGTAGGCGCGCAAGAGTTGATAATACACTTTGATCAAACTATAAAAATCGTCTTCCGAATCGGTGCTGAGCGCCGTTGAACTGCTAAAAACCATAATGCCCTCGGTCGCGATTGCCAAGTGACTCTGATCAAATTGGTACCAACGTGCATCGGTATTTTTTTCCGGCACATCCAGTCCTTGCATGGCCACTTTTTCGGCAAAACGGCATTTGAAAATATTCAAGCGCTCTTTTACACTGCAATCGGTAATCAAAAGTGTACAAAGAAAGGTGTCGCGCTCCATGGTGAGGTAGTCAAAATAGCCCGAACCGCCCAAATGAATAAAAGCCGTGGAGTCAATGCCCGAAACAAAAGTGTTTTCAAAAATAACTTCTCCCCCTTTTTGAGAGGCCATTTCGAGCGTTTGAATATTGAAGTCACTGTGCCGGATCTGAATATTGAGCGGTGCATCGGTATTGGATAACTGGAAATTGCCGTCCACCCGATTATTTGTAAACGGAATGACGCCAACAACGCGCTCAGCCCAAAAACCTTGAAAAAACTGGCAATGATCAAAGCCCAATTGTTCCGCTTTCAAATCAGAACAACGTATCCCTTGCGCAAACACACATGCACGGAAAAACAAATCGCCGCTGATTTCTACTTTTTCCAATTGAACCAATTGCTGAAAATGCAACATCGGCAGTACACAGCTTTCGGCAAATTGAACTCGTTCTAGTTGTACTTTTGCCCGAATGCTTACCGTATCGGCGCTTTGAAATACAGGATTCCAGGAATGATGCACATTCCGAACATCCTGCAGGTAATATTGGTCGCCTACAGGATCGGGCGTAATACGCACCTGCCGCAAAACAAACACGGAATCCTTGCAATTGCGCATCGCTTGCACAAAGGCACCAAGGGTCATAGAACCTTGGGACGGTATTTCCTGGGCTGGAAGTAAACCCGGCAACAACAGCATCAACAGTATCAACAAGCGCGGCATGTACAGATATTTAGGGCAAATCTATAACAGCCTGCAATGTTAAACGGCTTGTTTCGTTTTTTTGACAAAAAAATATCATTATGCGTATTACTATGTTTCTTTTGGGCTTTGTGTTGCTGACCGGTATATATGCCCAGGCACAAACCTATACTACGGTAAAAACCACCAAAGAAAAGGCACTAAACGCCTATAATGAAGGTAAAAATGAAGCGGGCCGCAGCCAATATGCCGTTGCGCTCGGATATTTTGAAAGGGCAATTAAGGAAGATAAGCAGTTTATTGATGCGCATTTGGCCCTGGCCGATACCCAGCTCGACCTTGGTAACTACACCGGGGCTAAAAAAAGTTTTGAAAATGCCTTGGCCTTAGACACCCTGTATGCCCCTCTGGCTTTTTT
>CAIVGO010000575.1 GCA_903905445.1 uncultured Bacteroidota bacterium | reverse complement strand
CTTAAATCATGTAATCTTAACTCTTAAATCAACGGAATTGGCACAAAGCGTACTCTTAATGCTTGCTGCTGCCAATTTAGTCGACCAGAATTGCAACTGCGGAAATTAAGCGCCTGATTTACGGACAACTACAATTAGCATCCACCAAACCAGTAGCCGCCAACGTAAAACTACCCGGCACCGCCCCAACCGGCACACACACCTGAAAAGTACCGCTATTGCCTGAAAATGTTTGGGTTACAGCACTCCCGCCCGCACTCGTGTACGTGAGCGTGAAGGGCGCTGTACCTGTAAAAGTAGCCGTCACCATTGCACAAGCTCCCGCACATACATTCGGGTTGGCAGCCGTAAATGTTACCGTAGGCAACGGACGCCATATCACCTGGGTCGCATTGGAAAAATCCAGACAAGGATCACTCAAATCCACATTTCCACCCATATTATTGCCAGCCATCGCGGCAGCATAATACGTAACGCCGGTTACAAGCGGCGGTGCAAAGGAAAAATTGGGCGTGTTGCTGGTGGCCACAATGCTGCCAACTGTATCACTGGGGTTCGTAAACAACACATATTGCTTGATATCGTTGGATTCTAAAAAACCACCTGTATTTACAAAGGGAAAACTTTCATTGGTACACAAATCGGCATTGGGCGTATTGACGGTGCCGGCATTGGTGGAACAACCACAGTTGGCAATACCTGGAAATCCGGCGGGGACCGAACCCAACCCACTTAAAACACCACCTGGTGAAACAGAACATTGAAAAGTTGCGCCTCCGCCGATATTATATTGATAGACATCTGTACCCGTGCAATTCGGATCAAAGATGCCGCCATAAATCCCTGTATATGGTCCGCTGTTTATAGAAGCCGCCGCCGCACCACAAAAAAACGGATAAGTATCTACAATATTGAGTACCATTGGATTTCCAAGGGTAACCGATGCCAAATGGTAAGATGTGCCGCCTGGATTGCCATAATAAATCATAAAAGCATGTAAAATGCCATTCAGATATACGGGCTGAAGCAAAGCTACATCATTGGGAGTCGGGAATTCCCCCACGACGGTAACCGAATTTGAAACCGGATTGTATTCATAAATCTTTGGATCAACCACGCCACCAACCAATGTATAGGCCGTCACGTAAATGTTTCCATTGGGAGCGAGCACTGCGCCCGTTACGAATGCGCCTCCAGGAATACTGGCAGTCGAAACTGGCGTTGCACTCGGGGGCGAAAATGTAGAAATTTCACCTTGGTTGCCAAAACCGACCACATTCCCATTGGATAAGGGAACTACATCCACCAAACCAGTCGGAAAAACGCTTTGGGGAACCGTAAACTGCGAACAGTACTGACAAGTTTCAATGTTGTACAACCCCAAAACATAACCCCCGCCAGACGAAGGGCCTGCAACATATAAATACTGAGCATAAAGTCCGCTACCCTTTAGTAGCAGCAAAAACAATGGTAAAACAAAAAACTTTTGCATGTATAATTTAATTTAT
>CAIVGO010000574.1 GCA_903905445.1 uncultured Bacteroidota bacterium | reverse complement strand
GCGGGTATTTTTTCCGCACGACCTCGCTAGAGGTCGAATATCTTACCCAAATGTTTCCGCTTTGCTGGGTGATCGGTAAAATGGACAAAAAAATCCCGAATTCTGGTTTTCACCAAAATTCGGGATGATCCAAGTTATAATCCTGTATTCTTATACCCAGATTTAAGTGGACTTGAAGGATGGATGGATAAAAAAATTGATTTTCAACGGATTAGATGCAGACTATTTTCCGAACCACTTTGGGTTGACTATACATGAATCGGCTAAATTCGGTTTTTTACAGGTGCCCTTTAAAAACAAAAAAGGCCGCCTCAAATGTTTCCATTTGAGACGGCCACTTTCATTTTCAGGCAAAAACCTGCGTCTTATTTATTGTTTAGCAAACGTGCCTTCCAATCGGCCCAATTCTGTTTGCATCACCATGCGGTAGATACCCGCTGGGAGACCCGAAACATCCAATTGGAAATTGGTTCCATCTGCAATGATGCGACTCAATACCAAACGACCGTCGGCATGGTACACATCTACGGCAGATTGGCCGGGTTTGCCTGCGCCACGCAACTGTACGCCTACATTCAACCAATCGGTGGTTGGATTCGGAGACATAATGAGGCTGCCACCATCTGTTGGACTAAACGTAGGTGTTTGTGGACAATCGACTTTACCCAAGTTGAAGTCTTCTGCACAGGTTGGATCTTCTTTGTCCTTAATCACGAATTTATACTCTGTGATATTGTCCCCTGCGAGTGGTCCTATAATAATGGGTTGTGGGAAATTGTACGGATACGTTGCTTCCACATTACCATTTAACACCACTTCAAAACCGGCAGCCCCTGGATTTGTAAATTTAAATTGCAGGAGTGCGAAGAACTGACCACACAGACAAGGTGATTTGATGACAACCAGGTCGTAAATTTTGCAATTGTCGGACAAACAACCTGGTACCGCAAATTCTTTCACGGCGCAGCAACCTGGCTGGTTGGGTGCATTGGGCACCAAACACACTTTGATGAAGTCATTTGGACCACCATCCCAAGGGAAATTGGTGATGGTCAATGGCAACTGGTTCAGGTTGTAAGTACCAAACAGGGTACCGTTTGCAAATAATTCAAAGGTATTGGAAATCGCGTTGGATACCTGGAAATTCACCACTACTTTATAGGTGTCGTTGCCGGTGCAATCGCCTACCTCAATATTCAGGTTGGTTATAACACAAGGACCACTTGGGTTCAGGCAGGAAGGAACTGCAAACTCCTTGATACCGCAGCAGGTTGCAACCCCACCATTGCCGAAGCAAACCTTTACAAAATCGTTCAAACCGCCATCCCAAGGGAAATTATTGATGGTAAGGGGCAGTTGACTCACGTTGAAGGTCCCCAGGAAGGTATTGTTGGCCCAAACACCGAATTCATTGGATGGAGGATTGTTGACTGTAAAGTTCAGTACCACTTTATAGGTGCTATCGCTGGTGCAATCGCCGATTTCGACGGCCAGGTTGCTTACCGAGCAGGGTGCACCTGGATCGAGGCAATCCGGTACGGCAAACTCTTTGGTCGCGCAGCAGGAAAGTGCATTATCAAAGCATACTTTAACTACATCATTTGGACCGCCATTCCATGGGAAATTGTTGATCGAAAGGGGCAATTGAGCAAGGGTATAAAACCCGATTGGTTGACCATTGGCGTAAACCTGGAAGGAATCGCTTGGTGGGTTTTGTACCTGGAAACTGATTTTAACGACATAGGTACTATCGCCGGTGCAATCGCCCGTGAGCACTTGCAAATTACTGATTTCGCAATCGTCGTTGTTCAGGCAGTCGGGCACCGCAAACTCTTTGGTAGCACAACAAGTCAATGCGTTGTCGAAGCAAACTTTTACCCCGTCATTTGAACCACCGTTCCATGGGAAGTTTTGGATGGTAAGGGGT
>CAIVGO010000573.1 GCA_903905445.1 uncultured Bacteroidota bacterium | reverse complement strand
TGTGTAAAACATGACCAGCATTCAGCAGCAGAGTGGGTATTTATGTACCAACATGGCCCCTTGTTCCGCGATCGGTTTGAGGCCTTGGATAATTTGCAAAATGATGAATCGGCTGCTGCCAAAGCGGTATTTAAGGAGGCGTTGAAAGATGCTTATTACGGTTTGCGCGCAATCGCCTTGCAACATGCCGATCCGAAAGACGCAGAAACGGTTGTTGTATTGGCAAAATTGGCAGAAACAGAAAAAGAACCGAGTGTCCGGGCCCTGGCGATCAATTTGCTGGGTGAAAGCGAAGACAAGCAATATGTGCCCATCCTGAAGAAAGGTATGGAGCCCACCCAGGCATACAGCGTAGTAGGCGCAGCGCTTTCTGCTTTGACAAAATTGGACCCTGACGCAGCCATCGAAGCATCCAAATCGCTGCAAAACGATGATAATGACGAGATTATCCTGGCTTTGTCGGAATTGTATGCGCAAAAACCGGATCGCAACAATTTGCCTTATTTTGAGCGTCGGATGGACAAAATTGATTTTATGGGCGCATTTACCTTTTTTGATTTTTACCAAAAAACGCTCGCAGGCATCCATGATGACGCAGTGATCGAGGCGGGTGCTGATAAATTAAAAGTGATTTCCCTCAATTTGGCGACCAGTCAATGGCGTCGTTTTGGGGCGACCAAAGCCATTTCAGATTTAAAAAATGGCTTAAAGGCGGAAGGGAAAGATGCGAAAGCCGCTAATTTAGAACAGATTTTGAGTGAAATTAAGGCTAAAGAGACCGATCCGACGCTTAAAATGTATTACGATATGTTTTAGATAGATCAGCGTCTGCTGCTTTAAGTTTATTAAACTTATTTCAGAGCCATTCTATTTGTATAAAGCCTTGCTTTAGCAAATAGGATGGCTTTTTTTATGCTATTGATTTAAATATATAGATTTTTATACTTTATTGAGATTACTGACCAATGTCATAAATGCGTCTGACAGCCATCATCTAAGCGCCCCCTGTCGTGTCGGAAATTGCACCCGATTTAAAAACGAACAGTCATGAAAATCATGTTTTTGCTCATACTCTTTAGTCTCACCATTGCAGCAGGCTTCCTGTTGGTTTATTTGTGGGCAGCGCGCAACGGTCAGTTTGATGACCAATATACGCCTTCCATTCGGATGTTGCTGGAGGATGAGTTGAAGCCTGAAAAAGATGACGCCTAACACCTAATACCCTTTTTAGCACAAGTCTGCGCACTTCCACCAACTTTTTTAACTAAACTAACTCGGAACTCAACATGAGCCGAATTGAACAATTTCAATACGATAACCGGATCGTGAGAGCCTTTGGGACGGCCTCATTTATCTGGGGTTTAGTGGGCATGCTGGTCGGGCTGATTATCGCCTTCCAGCTGATTTATCCACCCCTCAATTTTAGTCAGTACGGTGTTCCCTTTCTCACATTTGGCCGTCTGCGTCCTTTGCACACCAACGCAGTCATTTTTGCCTTTGTGGGCAATGGTATGTTTACGGGCATTTATTATTCCCTGCAGCGTTTGTTGAAGGCGCGTATGTTTAGTGACACCTTGTCGTGGGTCCATTTTTGGGGCTGGCAGGTGGTCATTTTGTGTGCGGCAGTAACTTTGCCGATGGGGCTAACTACCAGTGGTGAATACGCCGAATTATCGTGGCCCATTGATATTTTGATTACCCTGGTATGGGTAATTTTTGGCGTCAACATGTTTGGCACCATTTTGAAGCGTCGCGAAGAGCACTTGTATGTAGCGATCTGGTTTTACATTGCTACCTGGGTAACCGTTGCTTTATTGCACATTGTACGGAGTTTTGAGATTCCTTACTCTTTATTTGGCAGTTATTCGGTTTTTGCAGGCATTCAGGATGGCTTGGTACAATGGTGGTATGGCCACAATGCGGTGGCGTTCTTTTTGACCACTCCTTACCTAGGCTTGATGTATTATTTCCTGCCAAAGGCTGCCAATCGTCCGGTTTACTCGTACAAGTTGTCCATTATCCACTTTTGGGCGCTGATTTTCATCTATATCTGGGCAGGACCGCACCATTTATTGTATTCGTCCATGCCAGATTGGGTTCAATCGCTGGGTACGGTGTTTTCCATTATGCTGATTGCACCATCCTGGGGTGGTATGTTGAATGGTTTGCTCACCTTGCGGGGCGCCTGGGACCGTGTTCGTCAGGATCCTGTTTTAAAATTCCTGGTCGTGGCCGTTACCGCGTACGGTATGGCAACTTTTGAAGGCCCGATGTTGTCGATCAAATCGGTGAACGCCATTAGTCACTTTACCGATTGGACCATTGCGCACGTACACGTAGGCGCTTTGGGGTGGAACGGCTTCCTTACATTTGGTATGTTGTACTGGCTGTGGCCTCGGATTTACCGCACCAATTTATATTCTACCAACCTTGCCAACATCCACTTTTGGGTAGGCACCCTTGGAATTATCTTCTATGCCGTACCCTTGTATTGGGCTGGCTGGACACAATACTTTATGTGGCGCGAATTTACCCCAGAGGGCACCTTGGCTTGGGGTAACTTCCTGGATACCGTGAAACAGATTGTACCGATGTACATCATTCGTGGTGCTGGTGGCTTGATGTATTTTGCCGGTGCAGCCATTGGAGTGTACAATTTGTACAAGACAGCGGCACAGGGTTCCTTCCTTGCCAATGAGGCGGCCGAAGCACCTGCCCGTGAAAGCTACATTCCTAAAGCAGTGGCTGGAGAATACTGGCACAAATGGATTGAAGGTCGGCCTATGCAGATGTTGTTATTTAGCACCATTCTGGTTGCCATTGGCGGCATTGTACAAATTATTCCAATGGTATTTATTGAAAGCCAAGTGCCTAAAATATCTACTGTGAAGCCATATACACCGCTCGAACTTACCGGCCGCGATCTTTATATCCGGGAAGGTTGCGTGGGTTGTCACTCCCAAATGATTCGTCCGTTCCGTGCAGAAACCGAACGTTATGGAGAGTACTCCAAATCAGGTGAATACGTTTACGACCGACCATTTTTGTTTGGTAGCAAACGTACCGGCCCGGATTTGATGCGCGAAGGCAAAAAATACCCGGACAGCTGGCACTACAACCACATGATGGATCCTACCACCATGTCGCCCGGTTCGCTAATGCCACCTTACCCACACTTGCTTGATTACGACTTGGATTTGAGTTTGTTGCCTTCTAAAATTGCGGCTTTGCGCACTTTAGGTACGCCTTACCCACGCAATTTTGAAAAAGAAGCGATTGAAAAAGCCAAAGAACAGGCACTGGGCATTGCCAAAAGCCTGAATGAGCAGGGTATTAAAGATCCAGGTATAGAAAACAAAGAAATCGTGGCCATCATCGCTTATTTACAGCGTTTGGGTACCGATATCAAAATCCAACCTGTAGAAACCAGTAAATAAACCATCATAAGGGAACCGGTTGGCGCCGAGTTCGAGTATGGGCAGCGCCAACCGGTATACTTTGAAATACAAGTTGTTATGTACAAATACCTTTTACAATCCGTCGATGGCATCCAATGGTTTGGCATTACAGCGCTGCTGATTTTTTTTAGCGCGTTTTGCATCGCTTTTTTTCGCGCCTATTTTATGAGCAAAAAAGCAGATATGGACTATATGGCCAACATGCCACTTGAGGATTAAAATCAACCAGGTTTTTGGGGACGTCACAGATGTCTGCCCAACACCTTTACCACAAATCTAACGCTCTGTTTTTCAAAATTTTGAAAAATGAAAAAGAAGAAATATCTCCTACTTTTCTTTTGGCTGGTTGCCAGTGTGTCCATCTGGGCCCAATCTGCTACTACGCCAGCCGCCCCGGATCCACAAGTCGGGCAATTACCCCAGATTATGACCTGGGTTTTAATTTGCGCAGGCGCCGCACTCTTTTTTGTGGCCATGCTCTATATGATCAAGGTCAACCAATTCTTGTACAAACGCGCGATTCAATTGGAAGCACGTTTGAACAATGTAAACTTACCAGCAGACGCTGATGCACCCGTTGTTGATCCTGCAGGGGACGATTTCTGGACCCGCATTCGCAAAAAGTACTGGGAAGATGCGGTGCCGATTGACCGCGAGGCCGATATTATTTTGCACCACGATTACGATGGTATTCGCGAGCTCGATAACCGTTTGCCGCCATGGTGGGTAAATATGTTTATTCTAACCATTATTTATGGTTTGGGATACATGATTTATTACCATTGGGGTGGTAGCGGCCTTTCCCAAACACAGGAATACGAGCAGGAGGTGGCAGTTGCCAAAAAGGAAATCGCCCTTGCACTGGCAGGCAAAGCCAATGCGGTAGACGAATCAAATGTGGTTGCACTCACGGAAAGTGGTGCATTGGGTGAAGGAGAGTTGATTTATAAAGGAAACTGCGTTGCCTGCCACGGACAAAAAGGCGAAGGCGGCGTTGGCCCCAATCTTACCGATCCTTACTGGATTCACGGAGGTGGTGTTAAAAATGTGTTTAAAACCATTAAATACGGTGTACCAGAAAAGGGCATGATCGCCTGGCAAGCTCAACTGCGGCCAGCCGATATGCAAAAGATTGCCAGTTATGTCCTCACATTGGGTGGAACCAACCCACCGAACCCCAAAGCACCACAAGGGGTTGTTTGGACGGAAACTGCAACACCACAGGATAGCCTTGCAAAAGGAACCGTACCCAGCCCTACCAAATAGATTTAATACATTCGTACTAGTTTCCCGAAACGGCCGGCGCCCAGCGTCGGCTGTTTTTTTATTTTGACCAACATCACCAAGTATCCTGATGACCGTCAGTTGTCGCCGTTGTATTTGAGCGGAACTTGTGTCTCGAAATAAAGTTCTACTCGTTACAACAAGCAAGTCATGCAACCAGATTCAATTCACCAATTCATAGAGGACACCGAAGAATACCGCGACCATATCTCAACGGTCGATCAACAAGGCAAGCGGATCTGGTTATACCCCAAGAAGCCTTCCGGAAGGTTCTATAATGCCCGGACGATCGTTTCATTTGTTTTTTTGGCGATCTTCTTATCCATGCCTTTCATCAAAATTGACGGCGAGCAGTTTTTGTTGTTCAATGTATTGGAACGCAAATTCGTGTTATTGGGCATGTTGTTTACCCCTCAGGATTTCCACTTGTTTGTACTGGCGATGCTCACCTTTATCGTGTTCATCATCTTGTTTACGGTGGTTTTTGGTCGGTTATTTTGCGGCTGGGTTTGTCCGCAAACGGTATTTATGGAAATGATTTTCCGAAAAATCGAATATTGGGTAGAAGGGGACGCCAATGCGATGCGGCGTTTAGATAATGGCCCTTGGACTGCCGAAAAAATTAGAAAAAAGGCGCTGAAACACGGTATTTTCTTTGGGATTGCTGTTGTTTTTGCCAATTACTTTTTAGCCTACATTATCAGCATGGATAGTGTGTTGCAGATTATAAGCGATCCATTGTCGCAGCACGTAGGTGGGTTTATCGCCATGTTGATCTTTTCTGGGGTGTTTTATTATACGTTTGCGCGGATGCGAGAGCAAATATGCACCACCATTTGTCCTTACGGCCGCCTTCAAAGTGTGTTGCTGGTAAAGGATTCTATTGTCGTTGCTTATGACCATCTGCGGGGTGAGCCACGTGGGAAATTAAAAAAGGGAAGCGATGGGGAGCATGCAATGCCAAATCCAATAGAACGTATAACAAACAGTGTAAACGGCAGTGCTGCGAGTTTACGCATTGGGATTGATGGCCAACCTAAAGGAGACTGCATTGATTGCAAACTTTGTGTGGCAGTATGTCCAACTGGTATTGACATTCGAAACGGAACTCAATTAGAATGTGTAAACTGTACGGCCTGTATTGATGCATGCGATCAAATTATGGACAAAATTGATCGTCCGCGTGGCTTGGTGCGTTATGACTCCATGACCGGAAT
>CAIVGO010000572.1 GCA_903905445.1 uncultured Bacteroidota bacterium | reverse complement strand
TTTGGGCGGAATTCCGGCCGTAAGATCTGCGCTGATGGTCGCCTTTTGTGCATCGAAGGTCCGCATCCGATGCCGCAGATAGCTGGTATCTACCAGTCCTTTTGCTGGTATTTTTACAAAATCGGGATCGCCAAGGTAATGCGCGCGGTCGGCGAACGCCCTGCGCTCGGCTTCTGCCATCAGGTGTATTGCCGCAGCCGTATGGAACCCGTATTGGGCAAGCGGGTAAAATCGGGTCATGCCCAACAATTGCTGCAGAATAATCCCCCCACTACTGGGCGGGGCCATGGTAATAATATGTAAGTCTTTGTAATCGAATTCAAGGGGTTTACGCCACACCGATTTGTAGTTTTTTAAATCTTCGGCGCGCATAATGCCACCTTTGGCTTCCATTTCGCGCAAAATAAGCGCTGCAGTCCCTCCTTCATAAAATCCCTTGCGTCCTTCAGCGCTAATACGATTTAAGGTTTGGGCAAGGTCATGCTGAATGAGCCAATCACCTTTTTTCCAATCGTCAAATTTGACAAAAGCAGGTACAATGCTGCTGTTGCGCACAAAAGTCAATTTTTCCCGATTCAGGTTGAGGGCTTCCTGATCCGTAATCTGAAAGCCTTTCGCAGCCAGATCAATGGCGGGTTGAATCAAGGCATCCCAAGGCAAACGGCCATATTTTTGATGCAGTTCCCACATGCCATCCACCGATCCGGGCACCCCACTGGCTTGCACGCCGTAGCGGCTTTTATTGGGTATAATATTGCCTAAAGAATCGAGAAACATCTTTTCCGTAGCCGCTTCCGGGGCTTTTTCCCTAAAATCGAGGCTTACGACGGAATCATTTTTAGGGTGATAAATTAAAAAACCGCCGCCACCGATATTGCCAGCCTGCGGATAAACGACGGCCAGGGCAAACTGAACCGCTACCGCAGCATCAACGGCATTTCCGCCGTGTTGCAGTACCTCCAGGCCAGTTTGTGTGGCCAAAGGGTGGGCCGAAACCACCATGGCACTATCGCCGGTGGCTTCTTTTTCCATGCTATAAGGAAAAGGCGTATACCATTTACTTTGTGCACCTACGCAATAGGTAAGCCCACAAGTAGCAAAAGAACACAACAAAAGAATGCGCATCATCATGATTTAAGCAAAAGGAATTTCCGACAAACGTAGTACATAAATGGCAACAAAAAAAGCCCGTCTCCTCCAGAAGGAAACGGGCACTGCTTTCATTTGGTAAAGGTCACACTTGGGGATTTTTTATCGACCTAAACCCGGAGTTCCGGACATCCGTTCAGGTTGGAACGATGGGTAGTTTACAACCTTGTGGTTTAATGGGATTTAATGGCTGAAGGGGTTCAGTGGTTTAATGGGATTCAGGCTGAGGGGTTCAATGGTTTAATGGGATTCGGGCTGAAGGGGTTCAGTGGTTTAATGGGGTAGCATCATGGGGTTTTAGGATGATTCAGGGTGGTAGTGATTTGGGGTTCCTGGTTTTATAAGGCTGGTTTTGGGGTTTTGGAAAATTGGGGTTGGGTTTCATTTGGGTCTTTGCAGTTTTTGGGTAAGCATTGGTATGCTGTGGGGATTAAAAGGTTTAGGTGTTTGGCTCAAATAACTGGAAGGCGCAATAATCGTCGCTATAATTTCCAGTTAAGCGTTTTGATTCGAAGGTTTTTTGGCGTCCAGTGGTCTGGGTGATTGTTTGTCGTATTCTGTAGGCTAATTCCAATGCACCGGATTCGGGGTTTATAACCGGTTGAAAATCAAATACTACGATTTGTTCCCAATTTTCCTGGCTCCATAATGCGTGGGTAAACAATTTTCCTTCGGTATGATATTGATCCTTCAGCCATCCTGTTTGTTTCCATCGTATTTGTCCGCCTTCTCCGGGATACCCCACTTCTACTGAAATGCTTCGAATATTTTCCCAAAGTGGTTCTTCAGATCGGAGTTTACATTTAACTTCGATGAGTACTGGTTCCATGTAAAATGGGTTGTTAGGATTAGTGGTGTTTGTTTGACCCTACAAAGATGGGGGCATTCGGTTTGGGAAAACAACCACAGAATTCAGTTGTACTTCCACACCTTTCCGAATGCCCCACCTCATTTTTTTTACAAGGAGGCTGTTCCACATTGTTTTACCACCAGTACATAACCTGTTGGCAATCCTTGTACCGTGCAATGGTCTTTGGAAAAGAACAATTGGTAGTTTATCGTAGCGGTTCCGTCCGCAAAACTGCCGCACAGGGTAGCTGGCACTGCTGGTACACATGGGCCTGCAGGCGTTGGAACGATTGGCGTTGACGTACATGGACCCGTTAGGAAGAAACCAATGCGTGGTCGGCCACTTGAATCGAGGCCTTTCATCAAATAATTCGTAGCCATGATCGGGCCGGTCGCACTGCCTTTACGGAGCTCAACTTTGAAGTTTGCTGGTGCTGTTCCCCATGCAAACTGATTATTTGTTACATTTACGTTCGTATTGCACGTGACAAAGTTACAATCCGTGACGGTAGGCGGAATTTCAGAGATAATAATAAAATCCGTTATGGCGTTAATGGTGGCTGGAAGTACGCTGATATTGGCATTTGCCGTCATATTTTTGTCAACTTGTAATTGACAAACCGTGTAAACATCAATCAAATAAGGTTTTCCAGGCTTCAAGTTTTTTATGGAAGTACTGGTACCTTCCACCGAAATCAGTGAAAGCACGGAGTCCGGTTGAATGGAGTCGCGCACCACCACGGTATAAAAACCGGCATCGGACAACCCATCCCAGGCAATATCAATAGAGGTAAAATCTTTTTTTACCACCCGCAGGTTGGTCGGTTTAGGACAAGTAGGGTTCAGGACAAAAGTGGTAATGACATACCCCAAGAGGGTGCCT
>CAIVGO010000571.1 GCA_903905445.1 uncultured Bacteroidota bacterium | reverse complement strand
GCGGTAGGTCAGCGGATATACCAGCAACTTTACAATCAGGGTGAGGAGCAGGATCACCAATCCGGGAATACCGACCAGGTGGATCAACACATCAAAAATCCAGTGGATGACCCAGCGGTTGATCGCGCCAAAAATGCTCGCCCCAAAAGGAATGATATCTTCCAGCGACAGTTTATACGAAAGCAGGCGATCAAATTCATTCGGACCCGTGTACATGGTCATGGTGACCGACTGGTGCTCGAATGGAATGCTGGCCGTTGTTTTTAACAATTTCAAATCCGGATCAGCATCGGTATAAACGTGTGTTTCGCCTACAAAATCGAGGAAAGCGAAATCGCGGGCAACGATGGCCGTGTTAAAAAACTGGTTGGCATGTGAAAACCATTGCACGGGCTTAGTACCCAAACTGGCCACATCATCGGAGCGACAATTGCAATAGCTCGAAGATTCTTCCACCGGTTTGTAATACACCGAAGACATGGTGCGCTCGTAGGTCTGGTTTTTTTCGAGTTTGTCTAGGTAGTTTACCCAGTTGAATTTCAACAAACTGCCATTCAGCACCGATTGCATGCCCGAACCGCTCACTTTGTAGGTCAGTTCGTAGTTATCGGGTTTCAAGGTGTATGATTGTTCGAAATATCGGCCATCTCCGGCATCTGCCCGGAAAGTAACCGATTGGCCATCTTGCAACACCTTGAAGTACAAATCGCTGGTGTTTACCTTTCCGGAAGCCGCAGAAGCCACCGGCAATTCGAGTTCGAAGCGGTTTTTAGCGTCTTCTTGCAAAGACAGCGGGTATTTCACGTCCTTACCCGTCGAATCTGAGTTGATTTTCAGGTATTTGTTGAGCAACACCTCTTTAATACGGCCACCTTTGCTGGTGAGCGCTACCGTGATCAAATCGTTTTTAAGGTACACGATTTCTTCCTTGCCGGTGCTCGAAGCGGCAAACACGCCAAACTGGGCATTTACCTGTGCACTGCGCACCGAATCCGGGATAGGTGCGGCCTCAACTTTAGCGGCGGGTGTTTGTTGTGCTGTCGTATCAACGGGTTGATCGACGGGTGCAGCATTGGGATCTGGTGGCGGTGGCGCCGATACGCGCATCCACAAATAAAGGAGCAAAAAAATAAGCCCCATACCAATGTAGGTACTTAAATTATTCTGTTTTTCTTCCATGTTGAAACTTGATAGAGTTGATCCTGCAAACACAGGCTCAAAAGCGCCGCAAAAGTAGGTTAAAACCCTTGGCTGTTATACATTACCTCGAAGATTATCCATTTTGGTTCGACCAACAGCTGAATTTAACTGGGTGGCGCTACCTTTGCACAAAAAAATTACGGTCCGTGAACATAAAAAAGATTCCATCGCCCTGCTTCGTGCTCGACGAAGCGCGTTTAAGAAACAACCTCCTTTTGATCGATCGTGTTCAAAAAGAAGCGGGTGTTTCTGTTATTCTTGCGTTTAAAGGTTTTGCTATGTGGAGTGCATTTCCCATGGTTCGGCAATACCTAAAGGGCGCCACGGCCTCTTCGCTCAATGAGGCCCGCCTATGTTTTGAGGAAATGAAAACCAAGGCGCATACCTATTCGGTGGCCTATACACCCCGGGAGTTTGGCAAAATCATGTCCTATTCCAGCCACATCACCTTTAATTCGATCAGCCAGTTCAAGAAATATAAGAAGAAGGTGCAGGCTCATCCGGAGCCAATCAGCATGGGCATTCGGGTTAATCCGGGCTGGTCGCCGGTAGAAACAGATTTATACAACCCCGCTGCACCGGGTTCGCGGCTGGGGGAGCCTTTGGCCAATTTCAAAGGTTTGTTGCCAGAAGGCGTGGAAGGTTTACATTTCCATGTTTTGTGCGAATCCAGCAGTTACGACCTGGCCAAAACGCTCGAATATTTTGAGAAGCAGTTTGGGCTCTTTTTGCCGCGCCTGAAATGGGTAAATTTTGGCGGCGGACACTTAATGACCCGGGAAGGTTATGATATACCGCACCTCATCAGCACCCTGCAAGCGTTCCGGCGCAGGTATCCTAACCTGGAAATAATTCTGGAGCCAGGCAGCGCCATTGCCTGGGATACGGGCGTATTGGTTTCTTCTGTGTTGGATATTGTGCACAATAAAGGGGTAAAAACGGCCATTTTGGATGTATCCTTTACGGCACACATGCCTGATACCCTCGAAATGCCCTATCGTCCGCGGGTGCAGGGCGCGCATGACCCGGTACCCAAGGAAAAGCACCTGTATCGCTTGGGCGGCGGG
>CAIVGO010000570.1 GCA_903905445.1 uncultured Bacteroidota bacterium | reverse complement strand
CATCATCCGAAAGGGAAAGAAACAGCCTTCAGGATGACAGCGCACGTTGTTTTTAACATGGAGCGTTTTGTTAAACGAAAGTCCCAATGTCCATTACAACGTGGGCTTTGTTAAACAAAAGATCATAAGCCCATAACAACGTGAGCTGTCATCCTGAGTCTTTTTCTTTCCCGTTAACATTTCTCGTAATAAATGATTTGTTCGGGAAAGAAACAGCCTTCAGGATGACAGCTCACGTAGTTTTTATCATGCAGCGTTTTGTTAAACGAAATCCCCATAACCATAACAACGTGTGCTTTGTTAAACAAAAGATCATAAGCCCATAACAACGCGAGCTGTCATCCTGAGTCTTTTTACTTCCCCCGTCGGTATCCAAAATAACCCAAAATCATAAAGGGGGAAGTAATACGCCGAAGCAGTTTTTATACAAATTTTAATAATCGTAAAACTGATTGCTTTGGCGTATAAAAAAGGCGAAGGATCTAGCCAGGTGCAGGGCTCAATCCTCCCCTGGCTAGATCCTTCAGTCTATTTCTTTCCCGTTAACATTTCTGATAATGAATGATCTGTTCGGGAAAGAAACAGCCTTCAGGATGACAGCTCACGTTGTGCTTGACAATCAGCGTTTTATTAAACAAAATCCCTTCACCGCCCAATCCGAACCACCGACCAAGACGATACCTTGTACCCATCTTTATAAGCAGGCGTCCAATAATCCGATGCTATTTTTAAAACCGCCAGTGCTTTTTTATCAACTTCAGCGCCCACACCGCTGATTAATTCCATGTATCGCCCACGGCCGTTTTCAGGCACCAAAACCCGTATCAGAATCTCCTTGCCGGGCGGGATGTCGGATTTATAACCGGGCCAGTGCAGGACCACAAGTTCGTCAATGCTCTTTGGGCCAAATTTATAAACCGCAGGCTGATCCACCCCGACCGGTTCAAAAATGGTATCGCAACGGATATCCGATCTCAATTGAGCGGCGGGAAGTGGGCTGTTGCTGAAAACCAGATTGGCGATATGCTGGCAACTGTTTTGTTCCAGGCCCCGATGGAAATACAGGTAGCGCTTATAATGCATGCGGCAGGGGCGGTTGCAGCGCTTTGGGGCAGTCCATTCGGTTGTTTCGATATACCTACGGGCCAGCGCGCGTTGGTTTTCCGAGGCATTGCCCCCGACCTCGATCGCGCTTGCTTTACCGTTCTTTTCAACAATAAAATCGACTTCGGCCATCGCGTTGTTATACGGAACCAGGTTAAAATCCGCGCCCACCACATATTCGGCGGTAAGAAAAACTGCCTTGGTGCGCGTCAGTAAATTATCATTGGAGTATTTGCGGTTGAGCACGGCAATTTCACCTTCTTCATACAGCTTATCCGAGGACTCAATTACCGCAAGATCCGCACAGAATGAGTAGATAAATTCACGCGGAGTAGCGTATGCAGAATCGAATACCTGGGCGGGAACCCAATTTTTGAGTAGGCAGGTTAGGCGCAGCGCTTCCTCCCCGCAACCGTACCCAATATCGTTTAAAAGGGTTAAACCGCTCAGCGTGCCGTCGGGCTGTAAGGTAGCGGCGACGCCCACCTCCCCCTGAACCCCGGCGGCCTTTGCTGCTTCCGGATAGCGTTGTTTGGCGGCAAGCGTATCTTCCGGGTTGTATCCCATAAACCGCTCCTCCGTTGGGAAACTGAGTTTGTGGTAATCGGCCGGGTCTAACGCTTGTACAGCGGCATAGTCTAGGTAAAGACCATGTTCCATCACAGCGACCCTTTTCGAGGAATGGTGAAAAAGGAAACATAAATACATCAACTGCCGCACCGGGTGTCCGTTGGCTTCAGCCCAATTCCATTTCATGCCTTGCATGGCCGTAATAGCCGCGGCAGTGAATGCCGGGCCGGGCGTTTGAAAAATACGGAAATCAGCAGAACGTCCATCCTGTTCCACCACAAAGCCGACAATCAGGCGGTTACCGCTTGGCCGGATGGTTGTATCGGTAGGGTAGGGGGTGTTTTTGAAATAATCACGAAACGCCAATTGACCGCCAGGAAAACTGGCCGGTTTGGATAGGTCCCAGGTTAGGAAGACGCGGTCGGGTTGGGCGGAGAGTTGGGTGGTGAGTAGGAGTAGGGGGAGGAAGAAGGATTTCATGTAGTTGTGTGATATTTACTGCAAAAGTATATGGAACTAAATCAACAAGGACAGAAACATTGAACGTTTAGCAGCAAATTCTTTTCTTAACAGGTTAAATATTCTCTCAAAGATTGATGGCAAACGTGCGAACAAAACTAATAATTTGTAAAAAAATCTTAGTTGGTTGTTTTTTAATATAATCCAGTTAGGAAGAATGAGATACAGTGGTTTTGTTCGATTTTTATTTATATTTTAACAGGATAGGTTTTCTTTAATCTCAGACTCGTAAAGCCCATGATTTTAGTTGTGGATTTGATCATTGATCGTTTTACAAAATACTTTTGATAACTTCTGCCGCTCGACTTTTAAAATTTGACGTAATTTATAAATAAACTGTTTCAAAAAAATCGCATCATTCCGCTTTTGCAGTATTTAAAATTCAATAGAGTTGTTGCGACGTAACTAATTGACAATCAAAGTATGTATTTTTGCTGCAAATCGTACTACTATGGCAATTAACTATAAAGAAGTTAGAAACGATCGACAGTGGAAAGCGAGTACAGGGTTATCAGAAGAACAGTT
>CAIVGO010000569.1 GCA_903905445.1 uncultured Bacteroidota bacterium | reverse complement strand
TGCAGCCATAGGCCTGATGAATATTATGTTGGTGAGTGTGACCGAACGTACCCGCGAAATTGGGATTTACAAGGCATTGGGTGCCACCAGCCGCAGTATTTTGCTTCAATTTTTGACCGAAGCCATCATTATTTGCCAAATCGGCGGCATCGTTGGTATCCTGTTGGGCATTCTGATTGGCAACATCGTTACCCCATTGCTGGGTGGCAGTTTCCTGATTCCCTGGGCCTGGATGTTGCTTGGTTTTACCCTTTGTATGATTGTGGGCATTGTTTCGGGCTTCTATCCGGCCATGAAAGCGGCCAAAATGGACCCGATCGAATCTTTGCGGTACGAATAAATCAGGCAGGCATCAAACTCAGCGCCTCCACGGCATGTTCCAAAAATGCTGGAATAATGGTGTTGAACGTACGCTGGATTTTCATCGGATTGGCCAAATCGCGGATCATGCGCTCATAACGGGATGCGCCATGTTCTTCTTCAATCGAATTTTTGCGCTCTTCTTCCATAAAATAACTGAGCAAACCATTCGGATCGGCCTCCGGGTGAAACTGGGTACCAATCATATAAGGACTTAAACGCACCGCCATTAATGCGCGCTCATATGTTACATGGGGACGCAGTTTTTCCAAACATAAAATTTGAGCACCCATTGCCTTGATGCGCTCCATATTGGGCTTAATCACCTGGTATCGACGGAAATCGGCAATGTAAAACGGATCGGGCAGTCCTTCAAAAAAGGGTTCTTGCTTACCCGCATGCGTGCGATGCACCGGATAGGTACCGAACGACATTTTATAACGCTTGGTCACTTCTCCCAACTGGAAATGGTGACACACCATTTGGAACGAATGGCAAATGAAAAAACAGTGTTTTTTCGGTTCGTCCTTCAAATTCCACTGCCACAATTGTTCAAAAAGTGCGTACAAAGGCTCAAACCAGGGACCGTCATTCAGCAACGGGTCGCCCGGTCCACCTGAAAACAGGTAAATATCGTAGGATAAATCGGGGATTTCATTTTTGGCCCTTACATCAAAGTGATCGAAACGGATCACATTGGCATAGTTCGAGAGAATTTCTTTGAGCATCGGGATGCCCCGGTTGGTTTCTCCGTTGTAAAGATCGATGAGTGCAGCACGAAGCATATTGACAGCTTGGTTGTTTTTAGTATGGGGAAGCAAAGCAAAGATCGGATTTAATATCAGGATTTCGACTGCCGCTTGCTGGAATTATGTAGTTTTGCAAGTTCAAATCAAAAATCAATTGGTTCTCAAAACAATAGATATGAAATTAGTCTCTGAAGATATCATCAATGATCTGGTAGATGCGCTGGATAACCTCACCGATGAGCAGTATGAAGCCAAAATGGAAGCATTTTCGGAAGCACAGCCGGTTATTTTTGCCTGGTTGTTTAGCGAGCAGTTTGACTTGCTGACCGAAGATGAAAAAGGTTTTATGCAATACCTCGCCCTGATTATCTGGTGTGCTGTGGATAAAGTGGGTGGCAAATCGGTTCAACCTGTTTCGGAAGATCAGATTGGAGAAGCCGAAGAGCGCAATTATGAAGTGCTGGAACAAAGCACCGAACAACGCTTCAGAGAACGTCTGGATGTCTTTTTTGAAGATACCCCCCAGGAAGAGTTGCTGGCATTTGCCGAAGAAGCCGTGCTGGAAGATGAAGACGATCCATCCTCCATTGTTACGAAAGAGGGCCGCGAGCCAATCTTTGTAGCGTTGAAAACAATGATTGATGTGCTGACGGTTGGGGAATAAGCACCTAGTGCTTAAGATTCCAACAATTGTTGTTCAGTGCTGTCCAATTTTAATCGATAAATGAGTTCGATTTTTCTCGGACGGCGCAAAAAGAACAAGAATAAGCCGACGCTAACACCACCGCGGGCGACATCCGAACCCGTCAGGTAATAGTCCACCATTTGTATGATGGTGGCGCCTTCAATAAGTCCCCATTGCGCAAGCGAAGCGGCTCTAAAGGCGTTAAACTTTTCTTCGAAACTGGGCTTGAGGCTTGCATCCTTCATAAAATTCAAGAAAACCCCAACACCCAAAAAAACGAGTAAAACCGACATGCCCTGCAGGAGGTAAAGTGGCAACTTTAGATTGAAAATAGGTTCTATCGATGTGCTTTTTAAGTAATTGATCACCAAAAAGAAAATCACTTGTCCGGCCAAAAGCGCATAGAAAATAATCTGTAAGGAACGCCAATTGGTAGCGTGGTTGGAGGATGTTGCCATGTTTTTGATTTTATTACACCAAAGGTATTTAAAATTCAATGTTTCAATCGGAAGCCGCAACGCTTTTTTACCGCGAAATGCTCAAAATCGCCACCCACGATGCCTGGATGCCCCGGGATCAGGTGCTGGCCTTGGCAGGTTTGCAGGAACGGCTGTTTTTGGAACTTACCCGCAAGGAACAATTGGCTTTTAGTACGCTGTTTGCCCGAATCAGTTATGCCGGACATCAGTATAAACTGTCGGCACAATTGCTGCGCCTGGTACACCGCTTTCGCCGCCAGGCCATGGCTGCCCGCAACAACCAGGCACAAACCGCATTGGACGTTCAAACAGGCATGACCGCCCTGGCACAAACCCTTGCACAATGCAGCCCCGTTCCGATCCCAGACGCGCTTCTCCCTTATCTTTTACCAGCCGATCAGCAGTTTTTTCCGCAACATGACCAGGAAAACTGGGATTTTAAGGCCAAAGCAAGGGTCGTCGCGCTCACGGATCATCCGGAAGAACAATATTTCCTGGCCGTAGATGCCGAAAATCCGGCCGAACCCATCAAGGTGCGCTATGGTTTGCCCGAGCGCAACGAAAATTTCAATGCCAGCATCAAGGTCATTCAGAAAGTATTTGGGTTTCCGGTTACACTCAATTTGTTGGAAGTAGAAATAGACCGCGATGGCGTTTACCGTCCGAGGGTATTTGTCATTGAGCCCGATTACTTGATGGATGTGTCGGCCATTTCGGAATGTTATAAGGATACCGGGTTGGAACCTTATGCCTATTTGGGCCGAAAATTTCTGCCCCACGAAACAACCGATCCGATTTTACTCGGAAATATTGCCAATTTTTTCCTCGATCG